>JAVJTC010000029.1 GCA_040219085.1 Acidimicrobiales bacterium | reverse complement strand
CTCCATTGCGGCGGTGGTCATGCTGCGCCTCCGTCGGGGTCGTAGCCTCTCCCGTCCCTTCGGGGACGGGCTCCATTGCGGCCGACGCGGTCGGCGATCTCGCGGCGTTCGTCGGACGCCTCTCCCGTCCCTTCGGGGACGGGCTCCATTGCGGCACCATCACCAGCGCAGGACTCCGCGGCGCCGAGGCCATCTCTCCCGTCCCTTCGGGGACGGGCTCCATTGCGGCCTGGCGGATCTGGACAAGGCGCTGGCCCGCGCCGAACCTCTCCCGTCCCTTCGGGGACGGGCTCCATTGCGGCCCACTCGACGTGATCGGCGTTGGTCGGCCAGGAGGTCCTCTCCCGTCCCTTCGGGGACGGGCTCCATTGCGGCCCGGCGTCGGTCGCCCACCCGCAGGCAAGCACGTCGTCGTGGCTTCCCGTGCCTCGCCGGCGCCGGACGTGGTCTTCAGCGAAGAGAGCGGAAGCGCAGGCTTCGGACCTTCTCGAAGTCTCCGCGGTTGCGGGTCGACAACGACAGGCCACCTTCGAGTGCCGTGGCCGCGATCAGAGCGTCGGGGAGCCGGACTCCGGACTCGCGACGGATCCGGCCAGCCCGCTCGGCGATCGCCCTCCCGATCGGGAGCTCACGGAACGGTGCCAACAGGATCGTGACGAGATCCGTTGCGCTGTTGCCGGCGAAGAGTTCGGCGCGTGTGATCACCGAGTAGTGGATCCGGTGCCCTCCCGGTTTCAGCTCCGCCGCTCCGCGGAGGTGGTCCACGAAGACGTCGGTATCGACCAGGACGTCAGCCACGGTCCCAGCTGTCACGATCGGGCATCTCGGCATCGGGGGCTGCGCCGAAGGTCGCAGCGAGCGCCGGTTCAGAATCCGGCGTCACCTCGTCGACGTAGGCGGACACGGCCCGCCGGATGACCTCGGCCATGGTCACGCCCTCGGCCTCTGCCACACGATCGATCGCCGCACGCAGCTCGTCGGTCAGGTAGATCTGTGTGCGCGTCGCCGACATACATCAGAGCATACAGCGCACTACGGCTCAGACGCCGAGTGTGCGGCGGCACGCCTCGCGCACCGACTTCGCCCGTGGAACCGGATCGAGCTCGCGCAGTGCCGACGACAGGATCTCGAGGTTGCACGGCGTGTCGGGTGGGAGGGAACCCACGAAGGCGACGACGTCGAGGTCGCCCTCGCCCAGGTTGCAGCGGTCGTCCACCGCGTCGGCGCGCAGTTCCGTGGGCGACCAGCCCCGAGGTTGCGCCGGGGCGTCGCAGACCTGCGCATAGCGGATCCACCCCTGGTCCAGCTCCGCTCCGACGGCCGGGTCGAGGCCCATCCGGGAGATGTGGAGGTTGTCGAGGAGGATCCCGGTGTTGGGTCGGGCGCTGCGCTCCATGACGTCCACTGCGTCGGTGAGCAGAGCGATCGAGAACAGCTTCGTCGGCTCGACGGACAACGTGAGCGGTGCCCGGTCGGTGGAGCCCGCCGCGGCGCGGTCCGCCAGTTCTCCGAAGCGTTCGGCGAACGGGCCGGGCCCCACACCGGGACCGACGCACAGAACGTTCCTCGCGCCGATGGCCAGGGCCGCGTCGACCATCGCCTCGCCGTGGTCGTGGGATCGACCGTCGGGCCCGCCGATGTAGAGAGCCTCCATGTCGAGCGCCACGAGTCCGGTGTCGGCCAGGGCGGCCGCGACCTCGCGCTCGCGTGCCGTCGACCACGACGCGGGGTCGAACCAGATGCCGACTGCGTCGAACCCGCCCTCGGCGGCGGCACGGATGGTGCCGACAACGTCGCGACGGTCGATGACCCCCGACGCGAGACCGACCAGACCGATGCCCACGACCTCAGCCCGCCGTGGCTTCGACGACGGTGACGATCCCGCCGCGGATGTTCTGGGTGAGCCTCACGCTCGTCCACCGGGCGCCGGTGGCCTCGTGGATCGTCGTTGCGATCCTCGGCGCGAGTTCCTCCGCGAAGATCGACTCGTCACGGAAGCCCCACAGCCAGTGCTTGAGGGACTTCGACTCCACGGCCTCGCCCGCGGGCTGGTACGTCAGCTCGAGTTCGTAGATGTCGGGCTGGCCGGTGACGGGACACACGGCGGTCAACTCGTCGGTCATGAACGTGACGCTCGGGTTGGTCGCGAGGGCTGCCTCGCTCAACGGGAAGGTCTCGACGCGATCCACCGGACCACGCAGTGGCCGGCCGAGCATCTCGAGGTCGTAGTGGGGTGTGTCCATCTCCACAGCTTCGCAGCCCGGGGGCCCGCGCACCTGCCCGGCCTGGACGGGTGACCCGCGCGACCGGGATCGCGCGGTAGAAAGAGAGCTGTGAGCTCCCGTCGCCTCTTCGCTGTCGTGCTCGCTGCTGGCAAGGGCACCCGGATGCAGTCGTCGCGACCCAAGCCGCTGCACCTGCTGTGTGGCAAGCCGATGGTTCTGTACGTGCTGGACGCGCTGGCCCAGTGCGACGTGGAGGTCGTGTCGGTCGTCGTCGGTACCGGCGCCGAGCGTGTGGTCAAGAAGCTCCACGCCGAGGCGGGCGGCCTCCCCCTCGAGTTCGTCGAGCAGGCCCACCAGCGCGGCACCGGCGATGCCGCCGCCGTCGGTCTCAGCGTCCTGCCGACCGACGACGAGGATGAAGCCGGCGACGTGATCGTCCTGCCCGGCGACACCCCCCTGCTCGAGCCGGGGACCATCGCGAACCTCCTCGAGCACCACCGCGAGACGGGGGCCGCATGCACCGTTCTCACAGCGCGCCTGGACGACCCGACGGGATACGGCCGGATCGTGCGGGGCCGTGACGACCGCGTGGTGAGGATCGTGGAGCAGTCCGACGGCTCGCCCACCGAGCTCGCCATCGACGAGGTCAACACGTCCATCTACTGCTTCAAGCGGGGCTTCCTGGCGCCGGCCCTGCGACGCATCTCGCCCGAGAACGCACAGGGCGAGCTGTACCTGACCGACGCCGTGGCGGTCCTCGCGGACACCGGCAACCAGGTCGAGGCGATCAGCGTGGCCGACGCCGCCGAGACAGCCGGGGTCAACGACCGCATCCAACTCGCGGCCGCCGAGGCAGCGCTGCGGCGACGCACCAACCTCGCCTGGATGCGTGCCGGAGTGACCATGCTCGACCCGTCCGCGACGTACCTCGACACCACCGTGGAGCTCGCCCCCGACGTCACGTTGTTCCCCAACGTGTTGCTCCAGGGACGTACCGTCGTTGGTGAGGGAACCGAGATCGGCCCGGACGTGCGGCTCGTCGACTGCGCGGTCGGTGCCGGTGCACGGGTGTCGTCGACGACGGCGCGCGACGCCGAGATCGGCCCGGGCGCCACCGTCGGTCCCTACGCGGTTCTCGAACCCGGCGCACAGATCCCCGGGGACGCCGTGACCGGGCCGTTCTACACTGCGCTCTCCTCCGAGGGCGACGCGGCAGACTGAGCCGCGAGAAAAGCAGAGGCGACACATCCGATGGAGCTCGTAACCAAGAAGCGCCTTCACCTCGTGGCGGGTCGCGCCAACTTCGGCCTCGCCACCTCGATAGCCGAGCATCTCGGCGTCCCGCTGGGGGAGACCAACCTCGCCGAGTTCGCCAACGGCGAGATCCACTGCCGCTTCGGCGACTCCGTGCGGGGCGCCGACGTCTTCATCGTGCAGAGCCACGTGTCGTGGGAGGACCACTCCATCAACGACGCGATCATGGAGCACCTGATCATGGTGGACGCCGCCGAGCGCGCGTCGGCCAAGCGGATCACCGCCGTCTGCCCGCTCTACGGGTACGCGCGCCAGGACCGCAAGTCCCACGGCCGTGAACCGATCTCGGCCAAGCTCGTGGCCGATGCCTTCCGCTTGGCCGGGGCCGACCGGCTCATCTCGGTCGACCTGCACTCGGGTCAGATCCAGGGGTTCTTCGACGGGCCCTGGGACCACCTGACGGCGATGCCCGTTCTGTGTGAGGCGATGAAGGCTCTCGGAGGAGATCTCGTCGTCGTCTCGCCGGACGCCGGCCGCGTGAAGGTGGCCGAGCGCTACGCGATCGAGCTCGGCGCCGATCTCGCCATCGTGCACAAGCGACGGATCTCCGGCGAGAAGAACGTCGTCGAGGCCAAGGAGGTCGTCGGTGAGGTCGACGGCCGCACCTGCGTGCTCATCGACGACATGATCGACACGGGCGGGACCATCGTCGCCGCCGCCGAACAGCTCGCCGAGCGTGGTGCCTCGGCGGTCCACGCTGCGACCACCCACGGACTCCTGTCGGGGCCGGCGATCGACCGCATCAAGAACTCCGTGATCGACAAGGTCATCATCACCGACACGGTCCCGTTGCCTGCCGACAAGCACATCGACAAGATCGAGGTCGTGTCCGTCGCGGGGATCGTCGCGGCCGCGATCGACGCCGTCTTCGAGGACACCTCGGTCTCCAAGATCTTCGGCGGCAAGAACCTCTCCTGAGGCCGGTACACTCGTGCGTCGCTCTCGGTCGAGAGCTGACGCTTACGAGGTGAAACCGATGGCCAACGTCGTTCTGGAAGCTGAGACCCGCCAGTCGGGGTCGCGTGCCGTGCGCAAGCTGCGCAACGCCGGCCGCGTGCCCGGGGTGGTGTACGGCCTCGACGCCGACCCGGCGTCGATCTCCGTGGACTTCTCCGACCTGCGCTCCGCTCTCACCGGCGATGCCGGTCTCAACGCGGTGATCGAATTGATGGTCTCCGGCGAGCAGCACCTGTCGATCGTCAAGGACCTGCAGCGCGACCCGGTCCGCGACGAGGTCCTCCACGTGGACTTCATGCGGGTGGACGCCAACCAGCGTGTCGAGGTCGAAGTCCGCATCGTCCTCGTCGGCGAGGCCGAAAAGGTCACCCAGGAAGGTGGCGTGGTCGATCAGACCCTGTTCACCGTCCTCGTGTCCGCACCCGTGACCAACATCCCCAACGAGATCGACCTCGACATCTCAGAACTCGAGATCGGGTCGTCGCGCTCGGTCGCCGACCTGTCGTTCCCAGCCGGTAGTGAGCCGATCAACGAGCCCGAGACGAGCGTCCTGTCGGCGCTCATCCCGCGTTCCACGATCGAAGCCGAGGCTGCCGAAGCCGCCGCCGAGGCCGAAGCGGCCGAAGAAGCTGGCGAAGGCGGTGACGCCGACGCTGATGGCGACGACGCCGACGGTGGCGACGACGCCTCCGACGACTGACCCGGCTGTCACCACCCCCCGGATCCCCGACCCTGATGCCGTTGCGCCGCCGCCGTAAGGGCGAGCGCACAGGCACGCCCGCCGACCTGTTGGTCGTGGGCCTGGGGAATCCGGGCGACGACTACGCGGGGACCCGACACAACGTCGGGGCCGAGGTCGTGGATCTGCTCGCGGAGCGTCACGGCGGACGGCTGCGTTCCTCGAAGGAGGCCGCGCTGGCCGACGAGGTCAGGGTCGGTGGACAGCGACTCGCGCTCGCCTTCCCCCAGACCTTCTACAACCGGGCCGGCGAGTCGGCGCGGGCCCTCGTTCGCCGCCACGGCATCGAGGACCTGACGAGGCTCGTCGTCGTCCACGATGAACTGGACCTCGAGACCGGGCGCCTGAAGGTGAAGGTCGGGGGTGGGCTGGCCGGCAACAACGGACTCAAGTCGATCCGGGACCACCTCAAGACCACGGAGTTCGTGCGTGTGCGCATCGGCGTCGACAAGCCCCCCGGGACGATGAACGGCGCCGACTGGGTCCTGCGTCGACCTGGGAAGGCGGACCGGGCGACCCTCGACGAGGTGGTCGAGCGGGCCGCCGACGCCGTGGAGGTCATCCTCACCGACGGCGTCGACGCTGCGATGAACCGGTTCAATTGAGCGCCTTCGACCCCCTCCTCGCCAGGGTCGCGACCGACCCGGCGATCGTCGCAGTGCTGGGCTCGCGCGAGGCCCGCCTTGGCGTCGCCGAGAACGCCCAGGCCCTCGTGTTGGCATCACTGGCCCGCACCGTCGAGCGTCGGCCCCTGGTGGTGGCGACGTCGACCACCACGATCGCCGAACGGCTCGCCCGCGACATCGAGGCGCTGCTCGGACCCGGCGAGGCGGCACTGTTCCCGGCCTGGGAGACCCTGCCCTTCGAGCGGGTGAGCCCCGGGATCGAGACGATGGGGCGCCGCCTCGAGACCCTCTGGCATCTGCGCGATCCGGACCACGGCCCCTCGGTCGTCGTCGCCCCCATCAGGTCGCTGCTCCAGCGACTGGCCCCCGGGGCCGTCGATGCGGAGCCTGTGACCGTCGGTGTCGGCGACGTCGTCGACCAGGCGGACCTGGTGGAGCGCCTCGTGGACATGGGCTACCGCCGGGACGTCCAGATCGAGCACCGGGGCGACGTCGCCGTGCGCGGTTCGATCGTCGACGTGTTTCCGTCCACGGCCGACGCCCCCGTGCGTATCGATCTCTGGGGGGACGAGGTCGACAGGTTGACCACCTTCTCCCTCGGCGATCAGCGCTCGGTCGCGCCCGTGTCCGAGGTCACCATCTTCGGCTGTCGTGAGGTCGTGCCGTCGCCGGAGATCCGGGCCAGGGCGGCAGACCTCGTCGCCCGTGAGCCGTGGGGTCGCGAGCAGTGGGAGCGCCTCTCCGACGGCGAGATGTTCGACGGCATGGAGTCCTGGCTCCCGTGGCTCGTCGACGACGAGCACGGCGACGCGACGGCCGACATCGCCCTCGACCACGTGGGTGCTGACGCCCTGGTGGTCCTCGTCGACCCGGCGCGGATCCGCGACCGCGCCGAGGAACTGCGCGCCGAGGAGGAGGATCTCGCCCACACGCTGGCGCGCACCTGGGACGCCGAGTCCGACGACGAATCCCGCTCGTTCCCCCACCTGCACGTCCCCTTCACGTCGCTGCTGGCGACGACGGACGCTCCCGTGTGGTCGGTGACGACCCTGAGCGAGGGTCCCGACATCCCCGTCGTCAACGTGGCCGGTTGGGACCCGCCGACGGGGACCGAGCGTGGTCCGGTGCGCCAGGTGGCCGGTCTCGTCGGGGACGGGACGCTGGTCGCCGTCGCCGCGGACGGTGCCGGCTCCGCGGCCCGCATCGGCAGACTCCTCGCGGACGAGGGGGTGGAACTCGATGTCGTCGACAGCCTCGACCGCTCGGGTATCGTCGTCGCCCCGCTCGAGCGTGGGTGTGTGCTCCCCGACGTCGGTGTCGCGGTGCTCGCCGAGTCCGAACTCGTCGGTCGCCGCCGCACGCGCCGTCGTCCCGTGCCTCGGCCCCGGGCCGCCCAGGGTCCCATCGACGACCTCGCCCCCGGCGCGTACGTCGTGCACGAGACCCACGGCATCGCCCGCTACGAGGGGATGGTCACCCGGGCCATCGGCGGCGTCGAGCGGGACTATCTGCTCCTGCAGTACCGCGGCGATGACCGCCTCTACGTCCCGTCGGACCAGATCGACGTCGTCCGCCACTACACCGGCGGCGACACGCCGACGCTGTCGAAGATGGGCGGCAGCGACTGGCAGAAGGCCAAGAGCCGGGTGCGTTCGGCGGTCCACGAGGTCGCCCAGGAGCTCGTCGTGCTCTATCAGCGCCGCCTCGCCTCGCCGGGCCGGGCCTTCGAGCCCGACACGCCGTGGCAGCGCGAGCTCGCCCAGGCGTTCCCGTACCAGGAGACGCCCGATCAGCTGACGGCCATCGAGGAGGTCACCGCCGACATGGAGCGGACCGTTCCGATGGACCGCCTGATCTGCGGCGACGTCGGTTTCGGCAAGACCGAGGTCGCCATCCGGGGTGCGTTCAAGGCCATCCAGTCCGGGGCGCAGGTGGCGATGCTCGTGCCGACGACGCTGCTCGCTCAGCAACACCACCAGACACTCAGCGAGCGCTTCGCCGGCTTCCCGGTGCGCGTCGAGGTTCTTTCGCGTTTCGTCCCACCGGCCGACACGCGCAAGGTGCTCGCCGGGCTCGAGGACGGTTCGGTCGACATGGTCGTCGGTACCCACCGGCTCCTGTCCGGCGACGTGAAGTTCAAGGATCTCGGACTGCTGATCGTCGACGAGGAGCAGCGCTTCGGCGTCTCCCACAAGGAGGCCATCAAGAACCTGCGCGCCAACGTCGATGTGCTCACCCTGACCGCCACGCCGATCCCGCGGACCCTCGAGATGAGCCTGACGGGGATCCGTGACCTGACGCTGCTCCAGACGCCGCCCGCCGATCGTCAGCCGATCCTCACCTACGTCGGCGAGCACGACGAACGTGCTGTCGCCGAGGCCATCCGACGTGAGCTCCTGCGCGAAGGTCAGATCTTCTTCGTCCACAACCGGATCGCGGACATCGAACACGTCGCCGCCCGGATCCGTGACCTGGTCCCCGAGGCGCGCACCGCTGTGGCGCACGGCCAGATGGACGAGGTCGCCCTGGAGCGGGTCGTGCTCGACTTCTGGGAGGGCGAGTTCGACGTGCTCGTCTGCACGACGATCATCGAATCCGGCATCGACATGCCCACCGTGAACACGCTCGTCGTGGACAGGGCCGACATGTTGGGCCTCGGTCAGCTCCACCAGTTGCGCGGCCGGGTGGGTAGGGCCGGCGTGCGGGCCTACGCGTACCTGTTCACGCCGCCCGACAAGGTGCTGTCAGAAGAGGCGTACGAACGGCTCAAGACGATCGGTGAGGCCACCGAGCTCGGGTCCGGTTTCAAGATCGCGATGCGGGACCTCGAGATCCGCGGCGCGGGAAACCTGCTGGGTACCGGCCAGTCCGGCCACATCGCAGCCGTCGGCTACGACCTCTACTGCCAACTGGTGACCGAGGCGGTCGCCGAGTTGAAGGGAGAGGAGGTGGCCGAGCCCGTCGAGATCCGCATCGAGCTGCCGGTGGACGCGCACCTTCCCGCGGCCTACGTCCCGTCGGAGTCGATGCGTCTCGGGGCCTACCGGCGCCTGTCGCAGGTGACGACCGCGGATCAGGTCGACGACGTGGCCGCGGAGTGGGCGGACCGCTACGGCCCGCCGCCGCCCGAGGCAGAGGCCCTGTTGGCCGTCGCACGGCTGCGCGCCGAGTGCCTGCGGACCGGCGTCACCGATGTGGCGGTGCTACCCGGTCCCGGGTTCGGCGGGCCGAAGCACATCGCCAAGATCTCGCCGTTGGCTCTCAAGGAGTCGAAGAAGATCCGCCTGCAGCGGCAGTGGCCCAAGGCCACGTACAAGGAGGGCCCCCGCGAGCTCCAGTTGCCGATCGCCCGCAAGGGCGACGTCGTCGACGAGGTGATCAACGCTCTGCGCGAGCTCGTCCCGCCCCCCGAGCCGGGCCCCGAGGTCGAAGCGGACACTGCGCCCGCTACCGCTGCAACGTGAGCGATCTCCAACCGCCCACCCGTGACGAGGTCGAGCGCCGCTGGCGTGCCGTCATCGCGGGTGAAATGAGCAGGGAGGAGATCCACTCCTGGGTCAGACCCTGGGTCGAGGAAAGCGTTCCGGAGGGGCGCGTGGAGTGGATCGTGGAGGGGGTTCTGACAACGCTCCACGGGTTCGACATGACACACCCCGCCGGCAACCGGAGGCTGATCCGCCACGGCGATCATGGAGAACATCGGCCCTACTACCACCCGATGTCCTACATCAAGGACGAACTCGAAGCGTGGCTCCAGCAGCTGCAGGCCTACGACGAGGACCCAGTCGCATACCGAGCGGAGTCGCGGCGCCGCATCGAGGCGAACCACGACAGGAATCGGAGGAACTTCCATCACCAGCGTGTCCGTCGCCTTTCCAAACGTGCACGTGAGCGGGTTTGGGTGCTCCCCGGCGACGAGGTCATGTGGCCGCGCTATTGGGCGAGGCACGCGGTTTCCGAGATCACCGGGCAGGGAGGAGTGATCCTCGGCCTCGACCTCCGCAGTGACAGATGGGACGGTGCCGACCCGATCGTGCCTGTCGAGATTCCCTGGGCCAGCTTCGAGGTGACCACGCCGGAGAAGTCCCTGGAGTGGGCGATCGAAGCCCTCGCGGACCTGACCGACGACCTGCATCGCGACCATGGGTGGGTGCTCGTGACGTGGGAGTGGCCGAACACCGCCGACGGCGAACCGGATCTGCGCTGACCTCCGGGCCGACCTGCCGACGGCCGATGTCCCGTCGGAGTCGTTGCACCCGCAGCCGCCGCCACGTGAAGTCCGGAGCTCAGCCCGACGCTGCATTGTAAGCCGACCGCGGTTACAATGCAGAGATGCCGGCAGTGACGACGACGAGGGTTTCCCATCGCGGCCAGACCAACCTCCCGGCGCAGCTGCGCCACCGCTGGGGTATCGACGACGGCGGTGAGGTCGGGATAATCGATCTCGGCGACGCAGCACTGATCATCCCGGGAGGAATCGACGACGCGAAGCGCGAGCTGCTCCGGGTCCTCGACGATCGCTACGACGACGCTGTGGCCTCGCTCGGCGATCCGGATCTCGCCGACCAGTAGACCGTGGCGGACTCGCCACCGGTCCTGATCGACGATCGGCTACTCATTCGCGAGCTGCTTGCCGGGCTCGGCGAACCCGATCTCCACCTGTCGACCACCACGTACTGGTACCACCGCGCGTGTCGCGCCGCCGTGGCCGGCGCCGGCGGTGCGCTCTCGGGTCCGTTCACTCAGCTCGACCCGGCTCGTCAGGCTGCGGCGATCCGCAGCCTCCTCGAGCTGCGGCCCGACATCTCCCTGCCTGATCCGCGCTCGACGGTACCGGTCATGGCGGAACTGGCTGAGCGTCACCCGAAGCTCAACGTGTTGAACCTCGAAGCCGCCGGCGCTGCGCTCTCGCTCGGTGCCACGGTGTGGTTGTCCCCGCGTGCGGCCGACGGAGTCCTGCCCGGGGTCCTGGATGCCGAATCCGTGGCCTGGCGCATCGTCGATGTGTGACGGGCGCTCCACGGGGTGATCCTGACGGATCATGGGTCCAAGCTGCGCGACGGGGTGGGGAGAGCCATCTCGGCTGCGCAGCCGCGGCGGCGTCCGTTAGCCTCACCCGGGTGCGTCGCCTGAGTCTGTTCCTCGCCATCCTCCTCACGCTGGGACTCGTCGCGTCGGCCTGTGCGTCCGACCTGGACCCGGCCCTCGAGGTCGGTTCGACCGAGATAACCCGTGACGACCTCGACGGTCTCGTCGCCGAGGCCCGTGAACTCCAGGACGTCTTCGTCGCGGAGCGGGGCGGCGGCGGTGCCGGCCTCCCCTTCATCGGGACGCCCGCGACGGACCTTGCCGGCTCCGAGTCCGCCGACCTCATCGGGGGGATTCTCGAGCTGTACGCGGCGTCCGAGGTCATCGACGTCGCCTTCGAGGCCCGCAACGCCCAGATCGGCGACGACCTCCGCGCGGAGATCGGCGCGGGCATCGACGGTGCGTTCCTGGCCAACTTCGGACTCGACGACGAGCTCGAGACGGGGCTCGGGAAGGTCCTGCGGGACTTCTTCGTGGACCAGGAGATCCTGAACGCATCGGTCGGTTTCTTCGAACCCACCGAAGCCGAACTCGCCCTGCTGGCCGAGGCCGCCGGCGCCCCGGGACCCGACGATCCCGTTCTCCTCCAGCAGGTCGAGGCGGCCATCGCGAACGGGCCGGGCAGTGTCGCTGTCCTCTTCGCATCCCTCGAGACCGACGTCGACCTGGATCCCCGCTACGGCGAGTGGATCCCGTTCCAGCTCGCGATCTTCCCGAGGGGCGCGTCGGTCGGGTTCCCGCCGGGCTTCACTCCCGCCGCCGGGTGATCGTCACCGTCTGCGGGATCGGGCCCGCCGGCGCCGGTCTCGTGACGGCTCAGACGGGCGACGCCATCGCGGCCCACGAGCACCGCTACCTGCGCACGGCGGTCCATCCGTCGGCCGGGGTCATGGGCGACGTCACCACCTTCGACGACGTCTACGAGAGCGAGGCGACCTTCGACGACGTCTACCGGGAGATCGTCGAGCGACTCGTCGCAGCCGCAGCCGAGCACGGCGAGATCCTCTACGCCGTGCCGGGTTCGCCCCGGGTACTGGAACGCTCCGTCGATCTGCTGACCGCCGACGAGCGCGTCGAGACGCGCGTCCTGCCAGCCATGTCCTTCCTCGATCTCGCATGGGCGCGGCTCGGCGTGGATCCCATCGAGCGCGGGGTCCGTCTCGTCGACGCCCATGTGGCCGCCCGCTCCGTCGCCGGCGCCGCTGGCGCGCTGCTCGTGGCCCACACGCATTCCCGCCCGGTGATGTCGAACCTGAAGCTCTCCCTCGACGCCGACGACACGCCGGCGGTGATCCTGCACCACCTCGGCCTCCCCGACGAGCAGATCATCGAGACCACCATCGCCGAACTGGATCGCTCCATCGAACCGGACCACCTCACCGCCGTGTGGCTGCCCTCCGTCACCGAACCGGTGGGAGCGGCGTTCGCGGGCCTGGCGGACCTCGTGACCACCCTGCGGGCCGAATGCCCCTGGGATCGCGAACAGACCCACCTCTCGCTTCGCCACCACCTCCTCGAGGAGACCTACGAGGTCCTCGAGGCGATCGACGCCGTCGACGCCGAGGAGCCGCTCACCTACGGACACCTCGAGGAGGAGTTGGGCGACCTCCTCTACCAGGTCTTCTTCCACGCCGAACTCGCCACCGAGGAGGGCCAGTTCGACGTGGCCGACGTGGCCCGGGGGATCCACCACAAGCTGTACACCCGCCATCCCCATGTCTTCGGTGGTGTGGACGCTCCCGACGTCGACACGGTGTTCGCCAACTGGGAACAGCTCAAGAAGTCCGAGAAGGGCCGCGAGTCCGTCTTCGACGGGGTGCCCGGGGCTCTGCCGGCCCTGCTCTACACGACGAAGATCCTCAAGAAGGCCGTCGGCGTGGCTCCCGAACTCGTGCCGGCCGATCCCACCGGTGCCCTCACGCGGCTGCGGGGAGCCGTGAAGTCGCTCGCGGCCGTGCCCGACGAGACGGCGCTCGGCGAGGTGCTCGTGGCGGCCGTCGCTCTCGCTCGCCTCGTCGACGTGGACCCCGAGTCCGCCCTGCGGACCGCGGCCGACCGGCTCCGCTCCGAGGCCCGCGAACGGGAGGCGTCGTCGGAGGCTGCATCGCAGCTGTGACGGGACCGCCTCCGGCGGCGACGAAACCGCCCCTGGCGGCCACAACGCGAACCTCATTCCCCAACCGGAACCACTGCGGTAACGTTTAGCGTCAATCTCCACAGGAGCAACACCAGCACCGTGAGCACGATCGTCCACGTCCACGCCCGTCAGGTCCTCGACTCCCGTGGCAACCCCACTGTGGAGGTCGAGGTCCACTGCGATTCCGGGGCCATCGGCCGCGCCCTGGTCCCCTCGGGTGCGTCCACCGGCGCCTTCGAGGCGGTGGAGCTCCGCGACGGTGGTGACACCTGGAACGGCAAAGGCGTCACCACCGCTGTCGGGAACGTAAACGAGGAGATCGCCGACGCGCTCGAGGGCCTCGACGTCGTCGAACAGCGTCTCGTGGACGACATCCTTCTCACCCTCGACGGCACGGAGAACAAGTCCCGCCTCGGTGCGAACGCCATGTTGGGCGTGTCGCTCGCGGTGGCCCGTGCCGCCGCGGACCACTTCGGCCTGCCCCTGTACCGCTGGGTCGGCGGCACCAACGCCCACGTCCTGCCGGTGCCGATGATGAACGTGCTCAACGGTGGCGAGCACGCCGACAACAACGTGGACATCCAGGAGTTCATGTTGATGCCCGTCGGCGCGGCGTCGTTCTCCGAGGCTCTGCGGTGGGGGACCGAGACCTACCACGTCCTCAAGGGCGTCCTCGCCGAGCGGGGGCTCTCGACGGCCATCGGCGACGAAGGCGGTTTCGCCCCCAACCTGGGTTCCAACGAGGAAGCGGTGCAGTTGCTCGTCGCCGCCATCGAACAGGCGGGCTTCACCCCGGGTACCGACATCGCCCTCGCACTCGACGTCGCCGCCACCGAGTTCCACAGCGACGGGGTCTACACGCTCGCCGGCGAGGGTCGGACGCTGTCGCCCTCGGAGATGACCTCCTACCTCGTAGACCTGTGCGACAGGTACCCGATCGTGTCGGTCGAGGACGGCCTCGACGAGGACGACTGGGACGGCTGGGCCGAGATGACAGCGGCGCTCGGCGACCGGGTCCAACTCGTCGGCGACGATCTGTTCGTCACGAACGTCACGCGCCTGGGACGCGGGATCGAAGCCGGCGTCGCCAACTCGATCCTCGTCAAGGTGAACCAGATCGGCACGCTCACCGAGACCCTCGAGGCTGTCGAGCTCGCCACCCGCAACGGCTACACGTCGGTGTTGTCGCACCGCTCCGGTGAGACCGAGGACACGACGATCGCCGATCTCGCCGTCGCCACCAACTGCGGCCAGATCAAGACCGGCGCCCCCGCCCGTTCGGATCGGGTCGCCAAGTACAACCAGCTCCTGCGCATCGAGGAGGGCCTCGCCGAGTCGGCGGCCTTCCGCGGTCGCAGGGCACTCGCCGGTGGTCGGCCGTGACGGAGAGCGACACCGACGAGGCGAAGCCGCGCCGCAGCAGCATCAGCTGGCGGCGGGCGATCTGGCCGCTGTTGGCCGTCGCCACCGTCCTGGCGGTCCTCTTCTACGCGGTCTTCCCGACGCGCACCTGGTTGGACCAGCGGTCCGAGGCCGCCGCGCTCGAAGCCGAGATCGAAGAACTGACCGAGGCGAACAGCATGCTCACGACCGACATCGCACGGCTCCAGACCGATGCCGAGATCGAGCGGATCGCCCGGCGCGACCTCAGCCTCGTGTACCCGGGCGAGGAAGCCTACGCCCTGCTTCCGTCGCCCCCGGCGCCGATCTCGGTTCCGGGCACCTGGCCCTTCACGATCCTCGGCGACGCGCTCACGTCCTGAGCCCGGATCCCGGGGACAACGGACACCCATCACGTCGCACTGTCGTCGACACCGGGCAGACTCGGTCGGTGCATCCGATCGAGGCCACCGGACTGGTCCGCCGCTTCGGCGACGTCGTCGCCGTGGACGGCGTGGACCTCCACGTGGCCGACGGTGAGATCTTCGGGTTCCTGGGCCCCAACGGCGCCGGCAAGTCCACCACCGTCCGCATGTTGACGACGCTGCTGCGTCCCACCGGCGGCACGGCGACGGTTGCCGGCCACGACGTGGTGACCGAGGCGGCGCTCGTGCGTCGTCGCATCGGAGTCGCGCTCCAGGACGCCGCCATCGACCCGCTGATGACCGGCCGCGAGCTTCTGCATCTCCAGGCGGTCCTGCACGGGATCGCCCGCCGCAGCGCCCGCCAACGCGGCGGGGAACTGCTCGAGCGGGTGGGGCTCGTCGCTGCCGGGGACCGCCGCGTCGGCACCTACTCGGGTGGCATGCGCCGCCGCCTCGATCTGGCGCTCGCTCTCGTGCACGAACCGGCCGTCCTCTTCCTCGACGAGCCGACCACCGGGCTCGACCCGACCTCACGGCTCACGCTGTGGGACGAGATCCGTACCCTCAACGCCGAGAACGGAACCGCGGTGTTCCTGACCACGCAGTACCTCGAGGAGGCCGACGAACTGGCCGAGCGGGTCGCCATCATCGACGGCGGCAGGATCGTCGAGCAGGGAACTCCGGCCGCGCTGAAGAAGGCGGTCGGAGCGCCCACCTTGCGGATCGAGACCGACGACGTGGACCGCGCGCTGGAGGTCATGAGTCGTTTCGGCGAGCAGCGGCCCGCGCGCCGCGGTCGGGTCGCCATCGGTCTCGCGTCCGGCACGGCCGGGATGTCCGAGGTCGTCCGCGCTCTTGACGAGGCCGGGGTCGTCCTGCACCACCTCGAGCTCGACGAGCCGAGCCTCGACGACGTGTTCGCCGAGGCGACCGGTCGGCGCCTCGAGGGCGCCGAGCCGGGGGAGTGAGCCGGATGTGGCCGGGCCGACCGTGAGACGCGATCCCGTCGAGCTCCCCGTGGTGGCGCTGAGTGTGCGTTCGCTCAAGGCGACCGCACGCCAGCCGCAGAACTGGCTCCCGTCGACGATCTTTCCGCTCGTCCTCGCGGCCGTCTACACCGCCCAGTTCGGTGACGCGGTGAACCTCGAGGGTTTCGGCGACGTGGACTCGTTCCTCGAGTTCCTCCTGCCGGCCTCGGTCCTGCAGGGCGTCACGTTCGCCGCGACGAACGGCGCGTCGGACCTCGCGATCGACCTCGAGGACGGCTTCTTCGAGCGTCTCCTCGCCTCGCCGGTGCGGCCGGTTTCGATCCTCATCGGGCGCCTCGCCGGTTCCGCCGTGCTCGCCGTTCTCCAGGCGCTCGTGCTCATGGGCGTCTTCGTCGCCTTCGGTGCGGACATCTCGGCGGCGGTCGTGCCGGCGGTCGCCGCCGCGGCGGTCATGCTTGCGCTGTCCATCGGAGCGATTGCGTCCGCGCTCGCCTTCTGGACGGGCAACCAGGAGTCGGTGCAGTCGCTGTTCCCGGTGACGTTCATCGGTCTGTTCATCTCGTCGGCCTTCTTTCCGACCGAGGCGATGTCGGGGTGGTACCGCTGGCTCGCGGAGCGCAACCCCGTGACCTTCCTCATCGATCCCACGCGCCGCCTCGTGCTCGACGGCATGGACGGGAGCGATCTCGCGATGATGCTGGGAGTGGGCCTCGCCATGACCGCGGCGGGTATCGGAGTCGCTCTCGCCGCCCTGCGGTACCGCCTCAGGGAGACCTCGTGACCGCCCCGGCCCGCATCAGGGCGCCGGGTCCGTCGTCGGTGCAGGCCCTGCGAGCGTTGTGGGCTCCGACGGTCGCGCTCGGGGTGCGGGGTCTCATCCGGATGCGTCGGCGCCCGTCGCTGATGGTGCCGGTCATCGTGACGCCGCTGTTCTTCGTCATCACCTTCGGCAACTCCTTCGAGGCGGTCGCTGAACTTCCCGGCTATGGCGACATCGACGTGACGGCGTGGGTGCTCCCCTGGGCGGCGCTACAGGGTGGCGCGTTCGCCGGTGTCGGGGCATCGGCGATGGCCGCCCAGGACATGCAGGACGGCTTCTTCGACCGGCTCCTGCTCGCGCCTGTGTCGCGGGTGGTCGTGCTCGCCGGTGCCGTGTCCTACGCGGTCGCCCGTTCGCTGATTCCGCTCACACTTGTCATCCCCCTCGGATATCTCCTCGGCGTGGACTTCCGGGGTGGCGTCGCCGGCATGGCGATGATGTGGATCGGCGGCATCGGGCTCGCCGTGGTCATGTCCCTGCTCGGGCTGACGCTCGTCTACCGGTTGAAGTCCATGAAGGCGCTCGCCGTCGTGCAGATGACCATCGTCATCTCGACCTTCCTGTCCATCGGTCAGGTCCCCCTGGCCGTGATGGACGGGTGGCTCCACACGGTCGCCCGGCTGAATCCGGTGACCAACATCTTGCGGATGGCCCGCCAGGGGATGCTCGGTGACGTCGCCTGGTCGACGACCTGGCCGGGGCTCGTGGCCATCGCCGGCCTCGTGGTCGCGTTCGGGACCACGGCATGGTTCACGCTCCGACGGGTGAGCTGAAGAACGCCCGTCCGGGCCATCGACGGGTCATGCGCCCTGCGCGCGTCGATTCACGATCGGGCCGCCTGGCCCTCTAGCCTCGGGCTCGATGGAAACCGTCCAAGACGTCCAGACCGCGCTCGCCGACAACGGCTACCTCGCCGACGTCGGACTCTCCACGGCGATCTTTCTCGCCCTCAGCCTGCAGCGCCCGCTGCTGCTCGAAGGCGAGCCCGGCGTGGGCAAGACCGAGGTCGCCAAGACGCTCGCTGCATGGACCGGCGGAGAGCTCATCCGGCTCCAGTGCTACGACGGCATCGACGTCTCCCAGGCCGTGTACGAATGGGACTACTCCCGCCAGCTGCTGCACCTGCGGGCCGCCGAGGCCTCGGGTCACGCCCGTGAGCTCGACACCGACCAACTCGAGGGCGAGCTCTACTCCGAGACGTTCCTCGTCCGTCGCCCGCTCCTGGCGGCCATCGCCCACGGCGACGGTCCGCCGCCCGTCCTTTTGATCGACGAGGTGGATCGCGCCGACGACGAATTCGAGGCCTACCTGCTCGAGGTCCTCTCGGACTACTCCGTCACGATCCCCGAGCTCGGCACCTACCGGGCGGACCAGCCACCCATCGTCGTCGTGACCTCCAACCGCACCCGCGACGTGCACGACGCGTTGAAGCGTCGCTGCCTCTACCACTGGGTGGAGCATCCCGACTTCGAGCGCGAGGTCGAGATCATCCGGCTCCGTACCACCGGCGTGCCCGACAAGCTGATCGAGGAGGTCGCGAAGGCGGTGGCCAACCTGCGTGAGGTGGGTCTCTACAAGCCACCCGGCGTGGCCGAGAGCATCGACTGGGCCCAGGCCCTGGGTCGCCTCGGCGCCGAGACGCTCGACCCCGATCTCGCCGACGCCAGCCTCGGTGCGGTCCTCAAGTACCGCGAGGACCAGCGACGGGTCCGTGAGAAGGGCCTGCGGGACCTGTTCCTCGCATGATCTGTTCCCACGACGGCTCGGCATCACCGCCGCGGATGATCGCAGGCCGTTGACGCCGTGACGCTCGAAGCGGACTTCCGGACAGCGGCGGAGCGTGTCGCCGATCCGGACAAGGCCGTGCCCATCCGCATGGCGAAGCGGTTCGTGGATCTACTCCGCGAACAGGGCGTCAACATCCCCGTCGGCTCGACCATCAACTACCTCGACGCGCTGGCGATACTCGGGCTCGGTGACTCCGATGCCGTCTACTGGGCCGGACGGGCGACGCTGATCACCAAGCCCAACGACATCGGGGTCTACGACGAGCTGTTCGGGACCTACTGGCTCGGCGTGGCCCCCGTCGAGGTCGCTGTGGCCGAGCCCGACGTCGTCACGCTGGCGTTCGACGACGACGTACCCGACGAGGGCGACGAGGGCTCGGAGGAGGGCGAGACGATCACCGTGCGGTACAGCGCGTCGGAGATCCTCAGCGCCAAGGACTTCGCCGAGTACACCGACGAGGAACTGGCCGAGGCCCTGGAGCTGATGAGCCGCATGCATCTCGTCGGTGAGACGCGTCCGGCACGTCGCCTCGTGACCACCCGGCGACGCGGCGTGCGCCCCGACGTGCGTCGGACGGTCCGCGAGGCCCTGCGCTCGGGCGGCGAACCTG
This sequence comes from Acidimicrobiales bacterium, assembly GCA_040219085.1. Taxonomy (NCBI): domain Bacteria; kingdom Bacillati; phylum Actinomycetota; class Acidimicrobiia; order Acidimicrobiales; species Acidimicrobiales bacterium. The sequence goes on along the minus strand of JAVJTC010000029.1, from coordinate 260,565 downwards.
TGCGTTGGCACCATTTCGACCGCAGCGACCGGCCACGCCGCCTGGTGCTGCTCCTCGACGTCTCCGGGTCCATGGAGACCTACGCCCGGGCGCTGATCCGCTTCGTGCACGTGGCTGTCGTCGGCCGGCGACGGGTGGAGGCGTTCGCGCTCGGGACCCGGCTCACCCGGCTCACCCGGGAGCTGTCGTCACGGGACCCGGATCAAGCACTCACCGCCGCGGCCGACGCCGTGGAGGACTGGTCGGGCGGGACGCGTCTCGGCGACGCCCTGCGGGCCTTCAACGACGAGTGGGGCCAGCGGGGGATGGCACGGGGAGCCGTCGTGGTCATCCTGTCCGACGGATGGGACCGCGGCGCCCCCGAGATCATGGACGAACAGATGGCCCGCCTCGCGCGTTGCGCGCACCGCATCATCTGGGTGAACCCGCTGAAGGCGACCCCGGGCTACGCGCCGGTCGCTCAGGGAATGGCGGCGGCCCTGCCCCATGTTGACGATTTCATAGAAGGCCACTCGATGAACTCGTTGGCGGAGCTCGCCCGGGTGATCGAACGCACCGACCACGGAGCCGGCCGATGACAGCGAGTCCGACGGCACCGACCGAGATGACAGAGAGGCACAGACGATGAGAGAGATCCTCGACGACATCGAGCGGTGGAAGTCGGCCGGCAAGCGGATCGCCGTGGCCCGGGTGGTCGACACCGACGGTTCGGGTCCACGGGACCCGGGTGCCGCGATGGCCGTGAGTGAGGATGGCGAAGTCGCCGGAAGCGTCTCGGGCGGTTGTGTCGAGGGGGCCGTCGTGGCCGAGGCGCTCGACGTGCTCGACAACGGAGGTCGCCGGATGGTCACCTTCGGCTACAGCGACGACGAGGCCTTCTCCGTCGGTCTCACCTGCGGGGGCACCATCCACCTCTTCGTCGAACCGCTGGACTGGTAGCGGGAACATGATCTACGCAGCTCTCCGCGACGCCCTGGCCGCGTCCCAGCCCGTCTCACTGGCCACGATCATCGACGGTGTCGGTGTCGGCGGGAAGCTCCTCGTCGGCCCGGACCGTGAACCTCTCGGTGGCCTCGGCCACGACGAGTTGGACCGTGTGGTCACCCGCGATGCACTCGGCGAGCTCGAACACGGTCGATCGGGGGTCCGACACTACGGCACCGAGGGCCAACAGCGTGAGACGGCGGTGACGGTCTTCATCGAGTCGTTCGCGCCTCCGCCGCTGATGCTCGTGTTCGGTGCGGTGGACTTCACGAAGGCCCTCGCCGAGGCTGCCAAGGTGGTCGGCTACAAGGTGATCGTGGCCGATGCCCGTGAGGTCTTCGCCACCACGAAGCGGTTCCCGATGGCCGACGAGGTCATCGTGTCGTGGCCCGACGGGGTGTTCGACCGGTTCACCCTCACGCCCCGTGACGCCGTGTGCATCCTCACCCACGACACGAAGTTCGACGTGCCGGCGGTGGTGCGGGCGCTCGAGACCGACGTCGGCTACATCGGCGTCATGGGGTCACGCCGCACGCACGAGAAGCGCGTCGAGCGTCTGCGCGAGGTCGGCGTCGACGACGCGGGCCTCGCCAAGCTGATGGCGCCGATCGGCATCGACATCGGATCACGCACGCCCGAGGAGACCGCCGTGTCGATCCTCGCCGAGATCATCGCCGTGCGTTCCGGTCGTGACGTCCCCCAACTGCGTGACGGCGAGGGCTCGATCCACTGAGGATTGCTGGCTCCTCAGCCCTGTATCGGCACCGTGGCGTTCGGCGAATCGGCAGCGCCTCTCTCGCCGGTTCACCAGCCGGAGGTGCTTCACGTACGCCTCGAGCTATTTGCGAATCCCGGCGACCTCGTACCGCTCGTGAACAATCACATGCCAGTCGTGGACGGATAGTGAGACGGGCGCGGCCAGCCTTCCGCTGTCCTCGTTCCAAGCTCGACAGAACGTGGTGAAAGCGCTCGGGATCATCAACTTGCCCCATCGCCTCGAAGGTAGAATCCCAGCATGGAGCGCGTGGTCGAGGTCAGGCGACTGGACGAGCCTGACGAGCCGTGGAGGTACTGGCTGACTCGTCCTGTCTCCGAGCGGGTGGCAATGGTCGACGAGTTGCGTCGGGAGCATCACGGATGGGCAGATGGAGCTGAACCGCGACTTCAGCGAGTTCATGGCGTGTTTCGCCGCTCATGATGTCCGCTTCCTGATCGTCGGCGGTTACGCCGTCGCCGCCCATGGTCATCCGAGATACACGAAGGACCTGGACGTCTGGGTGAGAGTCGACCCGGATAACGCCCGCCGGATCATCGAGGCTCTGGAGGAGTTCGGGTTCGGCGGTCTGGGCTTGTCCGTAGACGATTTTCTCGAGGATCAGGTCGTCGTCCAGCTCGGTCGCGAGCCACAGCGGATCGACCTGCTGACCTTCGCGAGCGGCGTGGATTTCGACGAGGCGTTCGCCAATCGAGTCCTCGTCGACTTCGGCGACACCGAGGTGCCGGTGATCGGCCGCACCGACCTGCGTCGGAACAAGCTGGCCACGGGCCGGCTCCGCGACCTGGCCGATCTGGAGGACCTCGGATTGCCCGGACCCGACGCCACCGAGGACGACCCGGGCTGACGGTGCAGTGTCATCCGGGGGATCGGCGCCGTGATCTTGCGGAGTCTGCGGGTTTCCATTGGCGAGAACCGCGGGTGCGCGTCCGCGATCGGCGGAGGTTCCGAATCCCTCATGGCCCTTAGCGCCAGCGCAGCGGACGTCAACGAACGTCGACGGATCCCTCCCCGGCCTGGCAGCCCGCTCAGCCCTGGGTCGTCGGCTTCTCCCGGGCGAGGAAGGCGACCCGCCACTGCGGACGCGTCTCGCCCTCGATCGAAAGCCGGAAGGTGTAGGACTTGCCGCGGCTCAGCGCGATTGCGGCGACGTTGAGAGCCAGCGCGACCGACAGCGGACTCCCCGGTCGCAGCCCGGCGGGGCGACCGGCCTCGAGCCGACCCTCCAGCGCGACGGGCTTCTCGTTGCGGCCCTGGACGGGATGGCCGTCCTCGTCGACGAGGTCGATGCGCCAGGTGTGGGGGATGTTGGCCCGGTCCCAGGGGAGCGTGATCCGGATGGCGAGGGCGAGCGGTTGGGGGTTCGGGCCCACGGCGGTCACCCCCCCACCGAGGATGTAGAGCTTGCCGTTGGCCACCTGGGCCGCGTCGCACAACATCATCGTGACCTCGACGTCGGGCCCGACAGAGCTGGTATCGGTCATGACCCGACCCTACGGCCCCGCGCGCCAACGCCGCAGCCATCAGGCACACTCGGCGTGTGACCGACATCTGTGCCATCGTCCTCGCCGCGGGTGAGGGAAGTCGTTTCGGCGGCGACGACCACAAGCTCCGCACCAGGTTCAAGGGCAAGCCGCTCGTCCTCTGGGCGGTCGAGGCGGCGCTCGCCGCTCAGAACGACGACGGTCCGGTCTTCGGCGACGTCTACGTCGTCACCGGAGCCGTCGACCTGCTCGACCTGCTCCCCGAAACGGTGACCGTCGTGGAGAACCACAGCTGGGCGGACGGACAGGCAGTGTCGCTGCGTGCAGGGGTGGCACAGGCCGAACGCGAGGGCTACCAGAGCGTCGTCGTCGGTCTCGGCGACCAGCCGCTGGTGCCCGCGAGTGCCTGGGAGACGGTCGCGAACGCCGATGGCGCCGTGGTCACCGCCACCTTCGACGGTCACCGCACGCCACCCGTGAAGTTCACCGCGGACGTCTGGGGCCTGCTGCCGATCAGCGGCGACGAGGGAGCCCGGGGCCTGCTGCGACGTCGGCCTGAACTGGTGCAGGAGATAGCCTGCGACGGACGCGCGGTCGACATCGACACGCTCTCCGATCTCGATCGGTGGGGTTGATGGTCGCCGCCCAGGAGCCAGACGAGGGGACCACACAGTGGAGCTGAACGACTCTTTCGAGGTCGAGACCGGTGTCGATGAGGCCTGGGAGGTGCTCAACGACGTCGAGCGGATCGCCCCGTGCCTTCCCGGCGCGCAGCTGCAGGAGATCGAAGGCGACGAGTTCCGGGGAATCGTGAAGGTGAAGGTCGGCCCGATCAGCGCCCAGTACAAGGGCAAGGCGACCTTCATCGAGCAGAACCGCGACGAGGGTCGCATGGTTCTCGACGCTGCGGGCCGTGACACACGCGGCGCCGGCAACGCCAAGGCCATCATCACCGCCACGCTCGAAGCCGTCAGCGACACCACCACGAAGGTGAACGTCCATACCGACCTCACCATCACCGGCAAGGTCGCCCAGTTCGGGCGGGGCGTCCTCGAGGACGTGTCGTCCAAGCTGATGGGCCAGTTCGCGGACAACCTCTCCGAGCTCGTGGCCGGCGGCGACGAAGCCGACGAGGCCCCCGAGCCGGAACCCGCCGCCTCTGTCCCGTCGTCGTCCAACGGGTCGTCGGTGCGAAAGATCGACGCACCCGAGCCCGAGGCCGTGGACCTGCTCGACGCAGCCGGTGCGCCGGTGCTCAAGCGCATGGTCCCCGCGCTCGGCATCATCTTCGTACTTCTCGTCCTGCGCCGGATCCTCTGGGGCGGTGGCGACGACAACTGACCCGGCTGCCGACGACGACGACGTCGCCGTCGTCGCCGAGCTACTGGGACGGGCACCTCAGGGGGGCTTCCGGGTCGTCGTGCGTGACCACGCCGGAGTTCCGAGGGTGATCCTCAACGAGCCGATCCTCGCGGACGGCACCCCCATGCCCACCCGCTACTGGCTGGTCGGCGACCGCGATCGTCTGCTCGTGAGCCGTCTGGAATCGGCCGGGGGTGTCGGTGCGGCCGAGGCCGCCGTCGGACTGGCGGTCATCGCCGAGGCCCACGGACGCTACGCCGTCGAACGCGATGCGGCGATCCCGTCCGGTCACGCCGGGCCACGCCCCAGCGGCGGGGTGGGCGGGACCCGGCGCGGGGTGAAGTGCCTCCACGCCCACTACGCCTGGCACCTCGCCGGCGGCGACGATCCGGTGGGAGCCTGGGTGGCCGACCGCCTCGCCGAGGGCGCGGGCGAGATCGGCGCGACGCTCCGCGGCGGGGACACCGACTCCGCCTCCGGACCAGGCCCCGACACGAGTATCGACGCCGACCCAGGCGACGCCTGATGGCCACGGTCGCGGCCCTCGACATCGGGACCAACTCGACGCGCCTGTTGATCCGTCGCGACGGTGAGGACCTGCAGCGCCGACTCCAGATCACGCGCCTGGGTGAGGGTGTCGACGCGAGCCGGCGCCTCACGCCCGCGGCGATCACACGCACGGCCGCCGCCCTCGGCGACTACGCGCGGGACATCGAACGCCACGGTGTGGACGCGGTGCGGGCGGTCGCCACCTCCGCCGTTCGTGACGCCACCAATGCGGGGGAGTTCCTCGACGCCGCACAGGCTGCGCTCGGCGTACGTCCCGAAGTGATCCCGGGAGAGGAGGAGGGGCGGCTCTCCTTCGCGGGGGCCACCACCGACCTCGACCCGGCCGACGGCCCGTTCCTGGTCCTCGACATCGGCGGTGGGTCCACCGAATTCATCCTCGGCACCACGGCGGTCGACGCCATCCACAGCGCCGACATCGGCTCGGTGCGTCTCACCGAGGCCTACATCGACTCGGACCCTCCCAGGCCCGAGGAACTGCTGGCCTGCCAGTCCATCACCGAGGGACACCTCGACGACGTGGCGGCGGCCTTCCGGGATCACGGCGGCCTGGGCTCGGTGCGCCAACTCGTCGGCGTGGCCGGGACGATCACGACGGCCGCCGCGGTGGAGCTCGGTCTCCCCGACGATTCGCCGCCTGCGCTGCACGGCTTCCGGCTCACCCGCGAGGCCGCCGAGGACGTCTTCCGGACCCTCGCAACCGAGGACCGGGAGATGAGGGCGACGAACCCGGGCCTGCATCCCGGTCGGGTCGACGTCATCGTCGCCGGCATGTGCATCCTCGTGAAGGTGATGCGACACCTCGGTGTGGCCGACTGTCTGGTCTCCCAGCACGACATTCTCGACGGCGTGGCTGCGGTATTGGCCGGGGTCGGGCCGGCGGAGCGCTAGTTTCGCGACCGATGTCCCAGTTCGTCGTCGTCGCCAACCGCCTCCCGGTCAAGTGGATTCCCGCGGAGCAGCGCTGGGAGGCGAGCCCCGGCGGGCTGGTCTCGGCCCTGGCCCCGGTGCTCGAGGAGGCGGACGACTCCGTGTGGGTCGGCTGGACCGGCGCAACCGGCGATGCTCCCGATCCTTTCACGATCGACAACATCCGGGTCGTCCCGGTCGGCCTGTCGCGCGCGGACGTCCAGCTCTACTACGAGGGCATGGCGAACGCGACGCTGTGGCCGCTGTACCACGACGCCGTCCAACCGCCGGAGTACCACCGCACCTGGTGGAACAGCTACCGGGCGATCAACGAACGCTTCTGCGATGCGACGGTGGACATCGCCGAGCCCGGCGCTCTCGTCTGGATCCACGACTATCAGCTCCAGCTGGTCCCGGGGATGTTGCGCGCCCGCCGCCCGGATCTGCGGATCGGCTGGTTCAACCACATCCCGTTCCCACCGCTGGAGTTGTTCGTCCAGTTGCCGTGGCGACGGGCGATCGTCGACGGACTGCTCGGCGCGGACGTGGTCGGGTTCCAGACCCGCATCGGGGCCCAGAACCTGATGAGGATCGCCGAGCGGCTCCGCGCGGCGAGTCCTTCGCCGGGCGGTCTCGACGTCGACGGCCGCCAGGTCGTGGTCGACGCGTTTCCCATCGGCATCGACGTCGAGCGGTTCGCCCGGGCCTCGGTGGACCCGGCGATCATCGAGCGGGCCGGCGAGATCCGCGAACGAATCGATGCCCGGACCCTCCTGTTGGGGGTGGACCGGCTCGACTACACGAAGGGGATAGACCTGCGGATGCGGGCCTTCGGCGAGTTGCTCGACGAGGGTCGTCTCACCGTCAAGGACGCCGCGCTCCTCCAGATCGCCCAACCGAGCCGCTCGAACATCCCCGGGTACGTGGAACTGCGTGAACGGGTCGAGCGGATCGTCGGTGAGATCAACGGCGCGCATGCCGAGATGGGTCGGCCCGTCATCCACTACCTCTACCAGGGGCAGCCCTTCGAGGAACTGGTGGCGATGTACCGCGCCGCCGACGTTCTGCTCGTCACCCCGTTCCGTGACGGGATGAACCTCGTCTCCAAGGAGTACATCGCCGCCCAGGCCGACGACGACGGCGTCGTCGTGTTGTCCGAGTTCACCGGTTCGGCCAACGAACTCGGCGACGCGCTCCTCGTCAACCCCCACGACATCGAGGGCGTCAAGTCCGCCATCGAGACGGCGGTCACGATGGACCCCGATGAACGCCGCCGCCGGATGCGTAACCTGCGAGCCGCGGTTGCGAAGAACGACGTGCGGGTGTGGGCCCGCCGCTTCGTCGACGCGCTGCGCGGCGCATGAACCCGGCGCAGACCGACGCTTCCCCCGTCCCCCGATGACATCCCCCACCAGGAGACCGTGATGGACGACCCCCGCCCACTCGACGGCGAGCTACGCAAGGCGCTGCGTGAGCTGGTGCGCGTCCCGGTGCTGCTGGTCGCCAGCGACTACGACGGGACCCTCTCGCCCATCGTCACCGACCCGATGGCGGCGCGGCCGGTGCGGGAGTCGACGGCCGCCCTACGGTCCATGGCGAACCTCCCCGACACTCCCGTCGCGGTCATCAGCGGCCGCTCGCTGCGTGACCTGGCGGCGCTGAGCCGCCTCCCCGAGGAGGTCCACCTGGTCGGCAGCCACGGCTCGGAGTTCGACGTCGGGTTCGCGGAGGGTCTCGACCCGGAGGTCCGGGGCCGTCTGGGTCGTCTCGTCGCCGGCTTCCAGGCGATCGTCGACGACATCGAGGGAACCCGGCTGGAGCGGAAGCCCGCGTCGGCGGCACTGCACTACCGCGAGGTCGACCCGGCCCGCCACGACGAGGTCCTCGCCCGTGCCCAGGACCTCGCCGAGGATGTCGGCGACGTCTTCGCCAAGTCCGGCAAGATGGTGATCGAATACGCCGTGGTCGAGCGGGACAAGGGTTCCGCGCTCGACCAGCTCCGTCACCAGCTCTCCGCCGAGGCCGTCCTGTTCGTGGGCGACGACGTCACCGACGAGGACGCGTTCGCAAGGCTGCGGGGTCCCGACGTCGGCATCAAGGTCGGCGACGGTGACACAGCGGCGCGCTACCGCGTGTCGGACACCGACGATGTCGCCCGTGTCCTCGCCTTTCTGTGCGAGGCCCGCTCGGAGTGGCTCTCGGGCCACGGGGCGCCACCGATCGAGCGGCACACCATGTTGTCCAACCGCCGCACGGTCGCACTGATGACCCAGTCGGGGCGCGTGACCTGGATGTGCCACCCGCGGCCCGACTCGCCCTCGGTCTTCGCGGAGTTGCTCGGTGGACCGACGGCCGGCTACTTCGCGGTGGCGCCCGAGTCGGGTCGTGACCCGATCGCGCACCGCTACGTCGCCGACACCCTGGTGGCGGAGACCCGCTGGACGGACCTCACAGTGACCGACTACCTGGACCGGTCCGACCACGGCGACGCCGTGAACCGCCTCGTACGGGTTCTCGAAGGGTCGGCGGACGTGGTGATCGACTTCGCCCCGCGACCGGACTTCGGTCGCGCCCCCGCCGAGCTCGAGATCCGCGACGACGGAGTCGTCGTGCGGGGCGGCACCACGGCCATCTCCCTGCACGCGCCGGGGGTCACCTGGGAGATCGTGGCGGACGGGCCCCATCAGCGGGCGGTCGGCCGCGTCCGACCCGGCGACCATCCCGTGGTGTGTGAGCTCCGCCTCGGCGACGACGATCTGGCCACACACGACCGCGCCGAGGGGGATCGGCGGCGCGACACCGCATCCGACTGGTCCTCGTGGGCGTCGCGCCTGAAGCTGCCGTCGGTGGCGTCCGATGCCGTGCTGCGGTCAGCGTTGACGGTCAAGGGCCTCTGCTTCGAACCGTCGGGCGCTGTGCTCGCCGCCGCCACGACGAGCCTCCCCGAGGAACTCGGGGGCGTGCGGAACTGGGACTACCGGTTCTGTTGGCCCCGCGACGCCGCGTTGTCGGCCTCGGCCCTCGTCGGGCTCGGCAGCGTCGGAGAGGCCATCTCGTTCGTGTCATGGCTCCTGGACCGCACCCGGGCGGTCACCCATCCCGACCAGCTACGGCCGGTCTACCCGCTCGTCGGTGACGACCTCATCCCCGAGGCCGTCATCACGACGCTGTCGGGATACCGCGGCAGCCGCCCGGTGCGGGTGGGCAACGCCGCCGAGCATCAGGTCCAGCTCGACATCTTCGGGCCGATCGTCGATGTGATCCACCGGCTCGGTGAGTACGGCCTGCCCGTGTCCGACGAGGCGTGGCATGTCGTGCGCGCCATGGTCGAGGCCGTCTCGCGGTCGTGGCGCGAGCCCGACCACGGGATCTGGGAGGAGCGGCGCCCCCGTCGCCACCACGTGCACTCCAAGGTGATGTCGTGGGTGGCCGTGGACCGCGCGATCCGCCTCGCCGGCGGCAACGGTTCGCAGGGCTCCGCCCCCGACGACTGGTTCCAGCTCCGAGACGACATCTCCGCCGACGTGCTGGCCAACGGCTGGAGTGACGAGCGTGGTGCATTCACGACCTCCTATGGCGACACGGACATGGACGCGGCGGTCCTGCACATCGGACTGTCGGGACTGCTCGCTCCCGACGACGAGCGCTTCGTCTCCACCGTGCGCGAGATCGAGCGGGACCTGCGCTCGGGGCCGATCGTCTACCGCTACCGGCGTGATGACGGCCTGCCGGGCTTCGAGGGCGGGTTCTTCATCTGCGCATTCTGGCTCGTGGAGGCGTACGCGCTGATCGGCGAGTTGACCGAGGCCCGCGACATGTTCAACCGGCTGGTCGAACTCGTCGGCCCCACCGGGATCCTGCCCGAGCAGTACGACCCGGCTGAAGAGGTCACCCTCGGCAACGTCCCCCAGGCCTACTCCCACCTCGGGCTCATCAACGCCGCCCTCGCTCTCGAGAAGTCCGCACGTTGAGCGCGTGTACAGCGTGCAACCCGTGACCTCCTCGCGCTGCGGAGCAGCGCCAGAAATGTAAACGGCGGAGCGGGTGCCTAAGGTTGCGCCGATGGTGCTCACCGACAGAGTTCTCATGGGGCCCGGCCCCTGCAACCCGTACCCCGAGATCGCCGAGGCGTTCGCCCGGCCGATGCTCGGACACCTCGATCCGGAGTTCATCACGCTCCTCGACGAGACCAACGAACGGCTCAGGACCGTCTTCGGCACGGCCAACGAGTTGACCTTCCCGGTCAGTGGAACCGGCTCCGCCGGCATGGAGGCGGCCTTCGTCAACGTGATCGAACCCGGAGACGTCGTGGTGGTCGGCGTCAACGGCGTGTTCGGCGGACGGATGTGTGACGTCGCCGAGCGCTGCGGAGCTGAGGTCGTGCGCGTCGAGGAGGACTGGGGTCGCGCCATCGACCCGGAACGTCTCGTCGAGGCGCACCCCTCCCCGAAGATCGTCGCCGTCGTCCACGCCGAGACGTCGACGGGTGTCCGCAACGACATCGCGGGGCTGTCCGAGGGTGCTCCGGACGCGCTGATCCTCATCGACTGCGTCACGTCGCTCGCCGGCATCGAGGTGGCCATCGACGACTGGGGGGTGGACCTCGCCTACAGCGGCACGCAGAAGTGCCTGGGTGTCCCGCCCGGCCTCGCGCCGCTGACGGTGTCCGAGCGGGCCCGCGCCGCCATCGTCGAACGCCCCCGCTCCTGGTACCTGGACCTCAACATGATCGCCCGGTACGTGAGCGGTGACGGCGCCCGCGCGTATCACCACACCGCCCCCATCTCGATGATCATGGCCCTGCACGCCGGGCTCGGCGCCATCCTCGACGAGGGACTCGAGGCGTCGATCGCCCGCCACCGGGCGTGCGGCGAACGCCTCCAGGCCGGGCTCGTGGACCTGGGCTTCACCCTCTGGGCCCAGGAAGGGCACCGCCTACCCGAGCTCACGACCGTCGAGGTCCCCCTCGACCGCCTCCCCGCAGGGACGGACGAGGCCGCGGTGCGGCGCCGTCTCCTCGACGAGCACGGCATCGAGATCGGTGGCGGGCTCGGTCCCGTGGCCGGCAAGGTCTGGCGCATCGGCTGCATGGGCCACACCGCACGGCAACGCAACGTCACCCTCCTGTTGGGTGCGCTGTCGGAGATCCTGGAAGGCTGAGGCGGTGAAGCGTCCCATCGCTCTGGGCTCCCGCAGCGAGCCCGGCCCGGTCCTGGTGGGACGCAGAGTCACTCTGCGTGCGTTGCGTGCGAACGACTTCCGCGCGTGGCGCGAGGTCCGGCGACGCAACGTGGACTGGCTGACGAAGTGGGAGCCATCGCGGTCGCCCGGTTCGCCGGATCCCGTGGAGGACCGCTCGGCGTTCGTGGCCCGTTGCAGCGCCCGTGACAGGGAGCGCCAGATCGCCACCGGTTACGGCTTCGGCATCTTCGTCGGTGACCGTTTCGTGGGCGAGATGAACCTCAACGCGATCCAGCGGGGACCGTTCCAGAGCTGCTACGTCGGCTACTGGATCGACGAGGAGGTGGCGGGCAACGGCTACACCCCCGAGGCGCTCGCCGCCATCTTGCGCTTCGCCTTCGAGGAACTGCGCCTCCACCGTGTCCAGATAGCGATCGTGCCGCGTAACTCGGCGAGTCGGCGTGTGGTCGACAAGCTCGGGATCCGCGATGAGGGGATCGCCCGCCGCTACCTGGAGATCAACGGGACCTGGGAGGACCACATGCGCTTCGCGATGACCGCCGAGGAGTGGTCACAGCGCCGCGCCGAACTGGTCGACACCTGGCTCTGAGCCGTCGGGCAGGTCGAACATTACGACGAGGTGACCTGTAACCAGATCGTCATACCGATATCGTCGCCCAGGTGGCCCGTCGTCCGCCTGCCAGAGTCGCACTGAGGGTGCTCCAGGCGATTGCGCTCGGTCTGGTCGTCTGGCTGTTGGTCCTGCCCCGTCTCGGCGACACGGCTGACGTCTTCCGTGTCGTCGACGACGTTCCGCCCGGGATGCTCGTCGTCGGCGCTCTCCTCGGCTTCGCCGCGTTCGCCGCGTACGCGCAGGTGACCTCCTCGCTGCTACCTGCCGGAGTCCGGCCTCGCCCGCGTCGCATCCTTGGCATCGTCATCTCGTCGCTGGCGGTGAACCGCACCGCGCCGCTCGGGATGGCCGCCGGCAGCGTGGTGACCTACCGGCTGCTGCGGCGCGAGGGGGTCGACGGGTCCGACGTCGCGTTCGCGATGACCGTTCAGGCAGTCGGCTCGGCGATCCTGCTCCAGGCGCTGCTGTGGGCCGCGATGGTCCCACTCGTGCCGATCTCCGGATTCGCCCCCGGTGCTGTGGCCGCGGCTGCCATCGGGCTCGTGGCCCTCTGCATCGTGGGGGTCGCCCTGTGGGCCCTGTTCTTCCGCCCGGCACTGTTCGCACGCGGCCTCGCAGGGGTCGCGCGATGTCTCCCCGGCTCCGGGGCGGACCGTGTCGGTGCCGCCGTCGACGGTGCCCGCGCCCGCTGGGGCCACCTCGCACGGGACCGGTCGAGGCTGCTCGGCGGGATCACGTGGGGGCTCGCGAATTGGCTCTTCGACGCCGCCTCGCTGTGGGTGTTCCTCGTCGCGTTCGGCGCGAGTCCCTCACCGGTGTGGGTCCTGGTCGCGTTCGCCGCGGCGAACGTCATCTCGATGGTCCCGATCAGCCCGGGCGGGCTCGGCATCGTCGAGACGACTCTCGCCGCCACCCTCATCAGCGTCGGCTCGGCATCCGCGCCGGTGTTCGTCGGCATCGCCGCCTACCGGTTGGTCCACTACTGGCTGCCGATCCCCGCCGGGGCGTTGTCATACCTGGTCCTGCGTCTGACCCGACCGGATGCGTCGCCTACGGACGCGGCGCCGGACGTCGACCTCGTCGCGCCGGCCTGAACCTCGTCGACCCCGGCTGAGGCGGCCTTGCCCCGCTCACGTCGGTGCCCGGGACGGCTGCGCGGGCTCAGCCCGACGAGATCTGTGAGCGGAGCTTCGCGACGAGCGCACTGAACTCCGGTTGTCCCATCGACCACGCCTGGGGTTCGGCCTCCATCTCCACGGCCTGGCCCGCCTCGGTGATCTCGCGGCAGTCGTCGAGGGTGCGCTTGGCCCGGCGAACGAGCTCGGTGGGGAAGCCGGCGGACTTCGCTGCGATGGCGGTGGACTCGGTGAGCAGTGCATCGTCGTCCACGCAGCGCCAGGCGAGTCCGACCCTTTCGGCTTCGGCCCCGTCGAGGGTCTGGCCGAACAGGACCATGGCCGCCGCGGCCTGGGTGCCGCACCGTCCCGCGAGGCGCCAGATGTGGCCGCCGCCCGGGTGCAGGCCGATCTGGACGAACCGCGAGTCGAAGCGGGCGGAGCGCCCGGCCACGATCACGTCGCAGGCCAGCGCGAGGTTCATGCCGGCGCCGACCGCGGGTCCGTTGACCGCGGCGATCGTGGGGAGCCCGCAGTTGGCGAGGCGCAGGAACCCGCCGTAGATCCGGCGGACCTCGTCGTGGTCCATCGCGTCGAGCAGGTCGTTCAGATCCGCCCCGGCGCTGAAGGCTGAGCCGGCGCCGGTGACGACGACGGCCCCGGCGAGGTTCTCGGATTCGATCCGGTCCAGTTCCTCGATCAACTCGCCGTTCATGGCGAGGTTGACGGCGTTGCGGCGGTCCGGGTCGTTCAGCGTGATGGTCGCCACGCGGTCGGTGATCTCACTCAGGACGAAGCTCATGACCGAAGTCTGGCAGACCGGTCGGACTCAGTAGAGGTCCGTGTCGATGCCCGAGGCCTCGTCGGCGTCGTCGAGGTGGCGTCGGCCCTCCTCGCACCTCTCCAGAAGCGGGCACCAACGACAGGCCGGTCCGGTGCGCTTGACCGCGCCGCCCGGTTGCTCACCGAGCTCGATCATGCGGCTGGCGCCGTCCAGTAGGCGTTCGGCCGCGGCGAACAGGAGGTCCTCGTTGACGTCCTCGGCCTCGAAGCGCGCCCGGTCGAGGTAGTACGAGGCGACCCGTCGCGGTGGTGTCCCGATCCGGATCGTCTCGAGGAGCGCGTAGAACCGCAGGTCCTCGCGATGTTGGGGGTGCGTCCGCCCGGTCTTGAGGTCCAGGAGGACCTTCCCGGCGGTGCTCCCCTCGGCGCGTCCGAGGGTGAGGTCGACCTTGCCCGTGAGAACGACCCGCCCGTCGAGCAGTTCGGAGCGTACCCGGCTCTCGGTGACGGGTCGCCAGCGTGACTTGAGGGGCGGAAAGCACTCGAGGAACGCGGAGACCCGGTCGTTGGCGATGGACCGCAACTCCGCGAGGTCGACCTCGGCGAGCGTGCGGAGCCATTGGCCGAGGGACCAGTCGTCCTCGGCGAGGCGTGCGAGCGACTCGTCGACGAGGTCCAGTGGTTCCGGTTCGCCCTCGAGGTGCACCGAGAGTTCGATCGCCTTGTGGGCGACCACGCCGCGCGCCATCGGAACGGTCCACGCGAACGGGTCGGCCTGTTCGGCGAGGTAGCGCGCCTCGCAGCCGTGGACCATGGCGAGGGCGTGCTTGGTGACGACCACCGGGTCCTGCGGGTCGACCTCGTGGGCGACGGCGGCGAGGTCAGCCTCGACATGGGCGCGCAGGCGGTCTCCCAGTGCGGGGTCGAAGCGCGGCCGCTCGTCGGGTGTCGCGCCGAGTTCGGCGAGCACGGCGCGCTGGGCGGGGGTCAGTTGTTCGGACTCCACCTGTTCATCATCACACCCCGACGCCGTATGGCGCCGTTCGCAGCGTTGTCACACCCGGTCGTCATCATGGGTGTCGATGGAGTACGGGCCGCCAACACGTCGTGGCGCCGTCACCGACGGTGCCTCCTCTCCGGGTCCGGCGCCGGCCTCGCTGCGTTTCGCCGAGGCCGCCCGCCGGCTCGGAGGTGTGGCGCGTACACGCGGCCTGCGGGCGCCGACGTTCCGGAGCCCGCCGAAGGTCGTCGGCGCCACCAGGACGCTGCACCGCCGTGACGACGGTTCGTGTTCGGTGGCGGTCCTGGTGAAGGGTCGGCCCTGGCTCGCCGTGCTCGCGGACATGGTGGAGGGCGTCGTCGCGGCCAACGACCTCGACGGAGTCGAGGCCGGCCGCCTGAGGACGGATCTGTGGGTGGTGCTCGCCGAGGCGGGTGTCGCCGCGGCCTGAACTCAGCGGATGAACTTCAGGGCGGGGAAGCGGCGATCGAACCATCCCTGCAGGGAGAGACGGCCGGCACCGACCCAGGCGATTCCGCCGAAGGCGGCCATCTCGATGACATGGCTGGAGTTGATCGGGTTGTTCTCGGGCCAGACGTCGCCCGCCAGGAACATGAAGGCCATCAGCAGTACCCCGCCGACAGCTGCGATACGCGTCCCGATACCGGTCATCAGCGCGATTCCGCCGAGACCGAGCGCCGCCATGAATCCGATGTCGGCGAAGCCGATCGAGCTCGGCCCCGACGACGCCATCCAGCTGAACAGATCGCCGGTGTGGCTGCCCCTGGTGGCGAACTCGAGATAGCCGTACGTCGGCGATCCGCCCTGGATCATCGCTGCGTCGCAGCCGAAGTCGATGGCGGACGAGTCGCCGGCTCGGCACGTGGCGAAGCCGAGGCCGAACATCTTGTCGAGGAAAGCCCACAGGAACGACCACCCCAGGAGGATCCGCAGGATCGTCCAGAACAGCATTCCCCGTGGTTCGCCGGTGGTCGTCGAGTCGCCGGTGCCCTCGCCTGTCGCGCGCGCAGCCTGGTCGATGATCGTGGTCACGTGAGCCCTCCCCGTGTTTCCCGCCTCGGCGTTTTCGCCGGGTCCGGTCCATGGTCGTGAGTCCTGCCGACCCGGTCCAGAGACGAACGTCACATACCAGACAGCTTTCGTCAAGGTCCACCCGCCGTGAGCCGGCGGCCGGTCGAAGGGTCCCCGGGCTCATGTGGTTCGTCGTCGTGGCCCGCGCGACGATTGCGGAATGAAGGCCACCGCTGACCTGTTCGACGACCACGGCGAGCGACTCTGGTCGTGCGTCACCCAGTTCCGTGATCTGGGCGGTGTGACGGCGTTCGGCGGTCCGGTAAAGACCGTGCGCTGCGACGACGACAACCTCGACGTCCATGAGGTCCTCTCCGAAGACGGCGGGGGAGCGGTCCTGGTCGTGGACAACGACGCTTCTCTGAGGGTCGCCATGGTGGGCGATCGCATGGGTGCGCGCGCCCGCGACAACGGCTGGGCGGGTGTGATCGTCAACGGCGTCGTCCGTGACGTCGTGGAACTGGGCACGATCGCCGTGGGGATCAAGGCCCTCGGCACGAACCCGGCGCGTGCGACCAAGCGCGGTGGCGGCGAGCGGGATGTGCCCGTCGAGTTCGGCGGCGTCGTGTTCCGGCCGGGCGCCTGGGTCTACTGCGACGCCGACGGCGTGGTCGTCGCACCCCACCAACTCGACTGAGTGCCTCGGGGCCACCGCTACCGGGCCCACGGCTAGCGTTGCGCCACGGCCCGGGTGGCGGAACGGCAGACGCAGAGGGCTTAAACCCCTCGGCTCCTCAGGGGGCGTGTGGGTTCGACTCCCACCCCGGGCACGGCGCTAGTCTGATGGCTTGTCGATTGCCGGAGGCGTGAACATGGATACCGACACGGACAACGGGGAGCACCCCTACGAGGCTCCGGAGATCTGCGACGTCGATCCCGGCGATGGTGAGTTCGCGGTGGTCGGTGGGGTTCTGTCGAAGGGCGCCTGACGCCGACGCGGCGTCAGGCTTTGTCGAGCCGGACGATGTCGAGCGGCCCCGGCCGTGACGGTCGGGCGATCATCCTCGCCGCGCCGTCGTCGGCCAGGAGATCGAGGACCGCTGTCGACAGCGACGGCGACCACTGCTCAGCGGTGTAGAGCCGGCCCGTTTCCCGGTCCTGGTCGACGGCCGGCAACGCCTGCCCCTGCGTGATCCGGTGAAGGCAGGCGACGGTGAGGTCGACCGCGGCCTCCCGCTGGCGTCTGAGGATGGCCGCGTAGTCGTCGCCGGGACAGGGTGGTGTGGCCAGCTGTGCTGCGATCGGCCCGCCGTCGATCACCGGTGACATGTGGTGCACCGTGATGCCGATGCCGTGCGGATCCCAGCCGAGCAGGGCCCACGCGGTGGTGTAGAGCCCGCGGTACCACGGCGCCAGACCCCAGTGGACGTTGAGTGCGGTGCCCGCGAGGCCGAGGACGTCCTTGCCGAGTAGTGACCCGCCGTACGCCAGGAGCACGTCGGGTCCCATCTCGCGCAGGGTGGCGCGCACTCGTGGATCCGAGGCGTCGCGCACCGGGAGGGTCTCGATCCCGGGGTCCAGTTCCACCGGCGTGGTGGGGGAGAGCGGGCCCCGTCGGACGCGGTGCACCGCAGCACCGAGTCGCCGACGTGCCCGCGTGTGTAGCGCGGCACCTTCGCTGTGTGGTCGTCGGGCCGAAGCCCTGACGGGTGCCTCCTCGACGATCAACAGCGAGATCCCGCAGGCCCGGTGGATCGCATTCATGGACCGGCGCATCCCGTCGCCGCCCGATGCGATACAGACGGTGCGGCGTGGTGCGTCCATCGCGTACGAGCCTAGGCGTGGGTCCATCGCCACCAGGCGAGAGGATGGGGGCCATGAGCGACGTGAACGATGCGGTTCGTGAGATGGTCGAGGCCCAGGTGGGCGACGGCACCCAGATCGGGATCCAGGTGGCGGCGGTTCTCGACGGCGAGGCGATCGTCGACGTCGCTGCCGGGTCTATGGGACCTGATGACGACAGGCCGGTCCGTCACGACACGCTGTTCGCGAGCTTCTCGGTCACGAAGGGGGTGGCGGCGCTCGCCCTGGCCCAACTTGTCGATCGGGGGCTACTCGACGTCGACGAACCCGTCGCCGCGGTCTGGCCGGAGTTCGCCGCCAACGGGAAGGAGGCGGTGACCGTCGCCCAGGCAGTGAGCCACCAGGCCGGGCTGCATGCGATGCCCGAGCCCTTCGCTCTCGAGCACCTCATGGACTGGGACGCGGGGTTGGCCCGGATGGCACAGGCGCGCCCGGCGTGGGAGCCGGGGTCCGCAGTGGGATACCACGCAGTGACCTTCGGCTGGATCGTCGGCGGGATCGTGGCGGGGGCGACGGGTCGCCACATCCGCGACTGGGTTCGCACCGAGATCGCCGAGCCGCTCGGGGTCGCCGGTGAGTTGTCCATCGGAGTGGACGGGCCCACGGACGACCCGGACCGTTTCGCGACCCTCGAGATCGTCGCAGCCGGTGAGGGCTTCGACATCCCTGCCGACTCCGACTTCTACAGGGCGATGCCGCGGGCGATGTGGGAGCACTACAACTCGACAGAGGTGCGCCGGGCGTGCATGCCGGGTGCCAACGGTCACTTCAGCGCCCGGGCGCTCGCCCGCCTCTATGCCGCACTGGCGGCGGGAGGCGAGGTCGACGGCGTCCGCCTCGTCGGTGCCGACGCCCTCGCTGTCGCCACCCGGGTCCGGGCGAGAGCCACCGACCGGGTCTTGGGTATCCCGTTGCGCTACGGGCTCGGATTCCAACTCGGGGGGACCATGCCGGTGGCCGGCGGCGGCGAGGTCCACGGCGCCATGGGGCCCCGCGAGACGACGTTCGGCCATGGCGGCGCAGGTGGCTCGACGGCCTTCGCCGATCCGGTGACGGGCCTCGGGGTGGCGGTGACGATCAACAAGATGGCTTATCCCGCACCCGGGACCGGCCCGACCGTCGAGATCTGTGAGTTGATCCGCTCAGCTGTGAGTTGATCCTCCGGGGCCTGGCCCCCGGGTCACTCCGGGTCGCGGGTGTCGACGATCAGTACCGAGCACGGGGCGTGATGGCTGATCGAGTTCGGTACGGAGCCGAGGATGAACCGGCTCGCCGAGGTCATTCCCCGGTTGCCGACGACGATGAGGTCGGCATCGATCTCCTCGGCGAGTGTGAGGATCGCCCTGGCGCCGGCCTGCGGCCGGACGTGGATCTCGACCGACACCCCGAGTTCGCGGATGGGAGCGACGAACTCCTCGAGATGGTGGGCCACCTCGCTGATGGTCCCCTCGTCGGCGATCGACGCGGCGGCGATCGCGCCCTCGGTGCCGGCCATCACGACCGGACTGCCGAGTCCCTGCACGAGGTGCAGCGTCGCGCCGGTGGCCTGGCAGAGGCCGACGGCGTGGTCGAGGGCCCGGCGGGACCTCTCCGAGCCGTCAGTTCCCAGAACGATCTTGTCGTACATCGGTCACCTCGTCACCGACCCGGGGTCGGCGTAGCGGTCGCAGCGGGCGCACGATACATCACGTCATGCCGGTGCATGTCGGGGCCGAAGGTCGGTCCGGGCTCGCGAGGGTCGCGTCCTACTGCTGTGGGTGCTCGTCGCATGGAACCGCCGAGGACGCGAGCCATGCGTCGTAGTCCCGTGCCCTGGCATGGAACTCATCACCGACGGTGGGATGCGGGAGTGCAAGGAACCGTCGTTCGGCGAGTGCGCGCAGTGCCACCTCCGCACACAGGCGTGGCTCGACGAAGTCGGCCATCGTGGGTGCCCCTCCTTCGGACGGTGGAGCATCGGCGTTTCGAACCTCGTCGGGATGGCCCGACATCGCGGTCCACACCCCGGCCGGGCACAGGCACGTCACGTGGATGCCCCGGTTGCGGTAGTTGAGCGCCACCCATTCGGCGAACCCGAGTGCGCCGTGTTTGGTGAGCGTGTAGCCCGGACCCATCGGACCGGTGATGAGTCCTGCGGCCGACAGCGTCTGCAGGAGACTCCCGCGTCCGCGTGCGACCATTCCGGGAAGCACCGCTCGTGCAGCCCACACATGGGCGAGGAGGTTGACGTCGGTGATGCGACGGAACTCCTCGGGAGTGCTCCACAGTCCGTCGGCGGGGTCGGCGATGCCTGCATTGGAGCAGAACAGCTCGACGGGACCGAACGCCTCGGTCGCGGCCGTCACGAGGCCGGTCACGTCGGACTCCTCGGCGACGTCGCAGCGGACGGCGAGTCCTCCCACCGCGTCGGCGAGGTTCTGCGCGGCCGTCAGGTCGACGTCGGCAACGACGACCCTCGCACCCTGTTCGGCGAGCGCCTCGACGAGGGCGCGACCGATGCCGTGCGCTCCGCCGGTGACGACCGCGCAATGCCCGTTCAGGTCATGGACCGGCGCTGGAGTCACGCCTCAGTCGTGACCCGGGATGCGTCGGCCGCTGATGCGGTCCGTGTCGATCCGCAGGAAGCGACCCTTGTACCCGTCGGCCCACGGTTCGACGTCGAGGCTCTCGGCGTCCATGAGATCGTCCAGTTTCTCGATCTCGGTGCCGGTGCCCTGGATCACGATGCTCCAGCCGAGCTTCCTGTCCTCGTCGACGGAGTCGACCTCGAATGCGACGCCCTCGCCGAAGACCGCAGCGGCGAGCTTGGTCCCCGGCGCCGTGTTCACGACGATCGAGCGACCGTCGACGACGTAGTTCACGGGGAAGATGTCGGGAACGCCACCGATCGAGACGGCCAGGCGGCCGACCGCCGTCTTCTTCATCAGGGACCAGCACTCGTCCTCAGAGAGGGTCTCCATGCCCGTCCGCCGGTCGATCTCACTCATCGGGACTCCTTCGTTGGGGGCTGGCTACAAACTACTGCCGAAGCCCCAGGGCGTGGAACGGTCCTTCGACCGTTGCGTGGTCGCTCACCCGGGCGGAGGTAATCTCGCCCCGAGAGCGGTGCCGCACCCCGAGGGCATCCTGGAGGATTCGATGAGCGACCTGTTGGGCCTGTCCTTCGACGGCCCGGCGTCCCCGGCGATCTCGATGTCGGACGATCCGTGGCCGCTCGCGAGCGGACCCGACTGGCGCAGCGGCTGGGGCATCGCCTGGTATCCGGTGGGTGAGCTCGCGGCTGCCGTCGTGAAAGACCCGGTCTCCACGGGCTCCGACGTGATGTCGGCCGTTCTTCGGGACTGGGACAGGTTCCGCTCGACGATTTTCGTATGTCACCTGCGCGGCGCCGCGAAGCGGGCGGCGCACCGTGACACGCACCCCTTCCTGCGGGCGTACGGCGGGCGGACCTGGTCCATCGCCCACAACGGAGACCTGCGCGGGGATCTCGGCGCGAGGCTCCCGATCCACGGCCCGGAGTTCGAGCCGATCGGTCAGACGGACACCGAGCGGCTCTTCGGCTGGCTGTTGTCGTGTGCCCGTGACGCCGGCGCAGCGACTCTCTCGGAGTTCGGCTACGACCGCCTCGCGGACCTCTTCGCCGAGGCCAACGAGCTCGGCACCCTCAACGTGGTGTTGTCCGACGGCCTGGACCTGATCGCCTATCAGGACCGATCCGGACACAACCCGATGAGCTGGCGACGCCGTGTGCCGCCCCACGCCGCCCACGTCCTCGAGCGCAACGGGATCACCCTCGACCTCTCGGGCCCTCTCGACGAGAACCGTACGGCGCTCGTCGTGTCCACCGAACCCCTCGACGACGGCGAGTGGACGACGATGGCCCCCGGACAACTTCTCGTGATCCGGCGCGGTGCGATCCACTACGACACGGGTGCGCTGACGGATCCGGTTCCGGTCCTCGCCGACGCCCACGAGATGCCCGACCCCGGCCTGCACACGCCTGGCGTCACAGCGGCGCCGGTGGCCGCTCAGCGTCGCCCACCGGAGCGGCTTCTCGAGGTCAACCACCGCACCACGTACACCTACGACGAGCCGGTCGTGCGCAGCTCGCACCGCTTCCGCCTGGTGCCCGTGCGTGACCGCGATCAGCGCATCCAACTGCACTCGCTGGAGATGAGCGTGGACGGTGTCCGCACGGACTGGGAAGACGTCTTCGGCAACGACGTGGCGGGCTACGAGATCGAGGACCCGTTCACCGAGTTCTCGATCGTGGCCCGGTCCATCGTGCGCGTCCGGGAACTGGAGGACCCCTCGCGGCGGGCGGACCGTCCGACGATCCCCCTGGTCTGGATGCCGTGGCAGCGCCAGATGATGTTGCCGTACCTGCTGCCTCCGGAGCTGCCTGAGATCCAACTCCTCGAGCTCTCCGAACTGGCCACCGGCTTCGCCGAGCGGAACCGCAACGACCTGTGGGCGACCCTGGAGGACATGAACGTCACGATCCACCGTGACTTCACCTACCACCCGGGCGCGACGACGCTCGCGACGACGCCGTGGGAGGTCTATACGAAGCGTGCGGGCGTCTGTCAGGACTTCGCGAACCTCCTGATCTGCCTCGCCCGGCTCACGGGAATCCCGGCCCGCTACCGGACCGGCTACATCTACACCGGCGCCGACTACGAGAACACGATGCAGTCAGAGGCGTCCCACGCCTGGGTGGAGGTCTATCTGCCCCACCTCGGGTGGAGGGGACTGGACCCGACCAACGGCTGTGTCGTCGGCCCGGATCACGTTCGGGTGGCATGCGGGCGCAACTACATCGACGCGACTCCGACGGCGGGGACCATCCACCGCGGTGGCGGCGCCGAGTCCCTCCACGTCGAGGTAAGGGTCGAGCCGCTCGATCCGGGGCCCCCCATCGAGTGGTGAGTCGACGGCTCAGTCGAGGCTGACGCGCTCGCCGCCAATCCACACCGCGGCAACCTCCAGGTCCGCGTCCAGCGCGACGAGGTCCGCGCGCGCGCCGGCCTCCACCCGTCCGCGGCTCCCGTCGCCCATGAGCGCAGCCGGCGTCGTCGACGCGGCGTGGACGGCGATGTCGAGCGGGATGCCGCAGCGGGTCACCGCGAAGCGCACTCCGTCGGCGAGTGAGGCGGTGGCCCCGGCGAGGGTCCCATCGGCGAGGCGTACCGCGCCTGCATCGGGCGCCCCCGCAACCTGGTCGCTGACGAGGACGACCCGGCCGTGCCCCTTGGCGGCGAACGCGAGCTTGATCGCCACCGGCTCGACATGGATGCCGTCCGCGATGAGCGACGTGGTCAGGCGGGGGTCGGTCAGCGCGACGCCGACCGGTCCCGGGGCGCGATGGTGGAACGGGCTCATCGCGTTGTAGAGGTGCGTGACCATCGAAGCCCCGGCGTCCACGGCAGCCGTCATGGTGGCGATATCGGCCTCGGTGTGGCCGAGGGCGACGATCACAGCGGTGGCGCTCAACGCGGAGATCGCATCGAGGGCGCCTTCACGCTCCGGGCCGAGGGTGACGAGCCGGACGTTGTCGGGGAGGTCGCGTATCCAGCCGAGGTCGACGGCGACGACGGCTGCATCGTCGTGGGCGCCGGTGCGGTGCCCCAGGAACGGACCCTCGAGGTGGGCGCCCAGGATGGCGGGGCGCCCCCGTCCGTCACGGAGTGCCGCCTCGGTGATCGCCTCCAGCGCCCGGGGATAGTCCGCCAGGGGGCGCGAGGTGAGCGTCGGGAGCCAGGCGGTGACCCCCTGGCGCGCGAGCGCGGCGTCGAGGTGGTCCCAGTCGGACCCGTGGGCGCTCCACACGTCGATCCCGCCGATCCCGTTGACCTGCAGGTCGATCAGCCCCGGTATCAGGGTCCAGGGCTCGACTGCTCCGGTGGCGGGCCGCACGGAGTCGATGAGGGTGCCGTGCACCTCGACTTCGGCGCCGGTGCGGACGCCCATCGGGGTGATGACCCGCTCGACCGCGATCGTCGTCATGTCAGGGGTCGCCCGGTCAGCTGCGCAGTAGGCGCTCGACGGCGGCGACGACCTCGTGGACCTTCTCGTCGCCCTCTTCGGGGCTACGGGCGGCGGCCTCGAGGACGCAGTGTCGGACGTGCTCGTCGAGCAGGCCGAGTCCGACCCGCTGGAGTGCCTTCGTGACCGAGGAGATCTGGGTCATGACGTCGATGCAGTAGGTGTCCTCGTCGATCATCCGTTGAAGTCCCCGCACCTGACCCTCGATACGGCGCAACCTCGCGAGGTGCTCCTCGCGCGTCGTCGAGTAGCCCGGTTTGGGTCGTGTGGGGGACTTCGTCGTCGAAACGGACCCCTGGGTGTTCGAAGCCATTCCCCTATTCTATCTGGTACCCCCGGGGGGTAGTGGTTGAAGATACCCCCAGGGGGTATTACGCTCAGGTCCATGACCGATGTAGGAGATGTCGCCACCCATCCGGGGACGGAGCACGTCGAGCTCGATCTGGACGGCATGACCTGCGCCGGGTGCGCCGCACACATCGAGAAGGGACTCAACTCGGTCCCAGGAACCGTCGCCACCGTCAACTTCGCCCTCGAGGTCGCGTCCGTCGACTTCGACCCCACCCGGGTCGAAGTCGCCGATCTTCTCGCCGCCGTCGACGCCTCGGGCTATCACGCCCGGGTCCCGGCGCCCCCCGGTGGTTCCGAGCCGTCTGCCGAAGACGGCGCGTCGCACGCGGCGCCAACGGACGAGTTGGGACGCCGGGTGCTCGTTGTCGGCCTCCTGGCCGTGCCGACCATCGTGTTGTCGATGGTGCCCGTCGCCCAGTTCGACAACTGGCAGTGGCTCGTCTTCGCGCTCGCCTCCCCGGTCGTTGTCTGGGGGGCGTGGCCGTTCCACTCCTCGGCCCTCAAGGCGCTGCGTCACCGCACCGCGACGATGGACACCCTCGTCTCGCTCGGGGTCACCGCGGCCTGGGGGCTGTCGTTGTACTCCCTGTTCGGCGGGGCCGCAGGGGATCCCGGTTTCGGCATGGGATTCTCCCTGGACGTCTCCCGGGGCGCCGCGGGCGACGAGATCTACCTCGAGGCCGCCGCGGGAGTGACCTTCTTCATCCTCCTCGGTCGTTGGTTCGAGCATCGGGCGAAGGCAGCCGCGGGCGACGCGATCCG
Source organism: Acidimicrobiales bacterium (assembly GCA_040219085.1). Taxonomy (NCBI): domain Bacteria; kingdom Bacillati; phylum Actinomycetota; class Acidimicrobiia; order Acidimicrobiales; species Acidimicrobiales bacterium. Next base: position 235,718 of record JAVJTC010000029.1, on the reverse strand, counting down.
TTCCCTCCTGCAACTCGGCGCCGCCGACGTGGCCGTCCTGCGTGCCGACGGGACCGAGGAGCGGATCGCAGTCGAGCGACTCGTCGTCGGCGACCGGTTCGTCGTGCGTCCGGGTGAGAAGATCGCCACCGACGGCACCGTCGAGTCGGGCACCTCCGCCGTGGACGAGTCGATGCTCACCGGTGAGTCTGTTCCCGTCGAGGTCACCTCCGGCGACGCCGTGACGGGGGCGACCACCAATGTCGGTGGGCGACTGATCGTCCGGGCGACCCGCGTGGGTGCAGACACGGAGCTGGCCCGAATCGCGCAGCTGGTGCGGCGCGCGCAGACATCCAAGGCCGCCGTCCAGCGTCTCGCCGATCGCATCGCCGCAGTCTTCGTGCCCGCCGTGGTCGCGGTGGCCGTGGCGACCACGGTCGGCTGGCTCGTGGCGGGGGACGGGGCCGGCTTCGCCCTGACGACGGGTGTCTCGGTGCTCGTGATCGCCTGCCCGTGCGCTCTCGGGCTGGCCACCCCGGTCGCGCTGATGGTCGGCACCGGTCGTGGCGCACGCATGGGCATCATCATCTCGGGGGTCGAGGCGCTCGAGACCACGCGGCGCGCCGACACGGTCGTCCTCGACAAGACCGGAACGGTGACCGAGGGCCGCATGGGCGTGGTCGACGTCGTCACCGCCGACGGTGTGACCCGGGGGGAGCTCCTGTCCGCTGCGGGCGCGGTGGAAGACGCATCTGAACACCCCGTGGCCGCCGCCGTGGTCGAGGCCGCCCGGGCGGAGGGGCTGACCCTGTCGCCCGTCGAGTCCTTCACGAGCCGTGCCGGTCTCGGTGTCTCGGGGGTGGTCGACGGGCGCGCCGTGGTCGTGGGGCGTCCGGCGATGCTCGCGGCGGACTGGTCGCTTGCCCTCCCGGTGGACCTGGCCGAGGCGTGCGATGAGGCCACCGGGGCGGGTCGGACCGTCGTGGCGGTCGGCGTCGACGGTGAGATCGCAGGGTTGGTCGTCGTCGCCGACACCGTGAAGCCGACGAGCCGGGCCGCTGTCGCGGCGTTGCGTGAGCTCGGCCTCGAGCCGTTTCTCGTGACCGGCGACAACGCCGCCGTCGCCCGGTCGGTGGCGGAGTCGGTGGGCATCGAAGAGATCCGCGCCGAGGTCCTCCCCGAGGACAAGGTGAGCGTCGTCGAGGAGTTGCGCGGGCAAGGGCGGGTCGTCGCGATGGTCGGCGACGGTGTCAACGACGCTGCGGCGCTCGCCACGGCCGACCTCGGCCTTGCGATGGGTACGGGTACCGCAGCGGCCATCGACGCGGCCGACCTGACGCTCGTGCGGGGCGACCTGCGTGCAGCCGCTGATGCGATAGTCCTCTCCCGCCGCACGCTGCGCACGATCCGCCAGAACCTCGTGTGGGCATTCGGGTACAACGTCGCTGCGATCCCCCTCGCGGTGGCCGGCCTGTTGAACCCGCTCGTGGCCGGCGCGGCCATGGCGATGTCGAGCGTGTCGGTCGTCGTGAACTCCCTGCGTCTGCGCCGGGTCCACTCGATGTGGGACGACGCGTCTTCCGGGTAGTGGCCGCAGGACCCGCCGGTTGCATCCGGCGCGGCGCGTGGTAGAGATCGGTCATGCGTCTCATCGCCTACTCGACCCCCGACGGGCCGGTGCTCGGCACGGTGAACGGGGACACCGTCACCCCGGTCGGTCCCGTAGACCGCGTCTACGAACGTCTCGCGAGCACCGGGCGGGCCGTCCTCGCCGAGAGGGCGGGGCCCGACGTGGCCCTCGACGGCCTCACGATCGTGCCGCCCGTGCCCTCGGACGCGCGGGTGTTCTGTCTGGGGTTGAACTACCGGGCCCACATTGCCGAGACCGGTGCCAGCCAGCCCGCCGCGCCCAACATCTTCGGGCGTTGGCGTTCGACGCTCGTGGGGCCGGGAGCGGAGATCCCGGTGCCCCCCGGTGAGGTCGGACTGGACTGGGAGGCCGAGCTCGCGGCGATCGTGGGCGCACCTCTCCTCGACGTGGATGCCGCCGACGCGCAGCAGGCGGTTCTGGGCTACACGTGCTTCAACGATGTCAGCGCACGGACCTTCCAGAAGGCCGTTCCCCAGTTCACCGTCGGCAAGAACGCAGATGCCTCCGGGCCGATAGGTCCCGTCGTGGTGACCCCCGACGAACTCGGCGACCCCTATGACCTCGCCATCTCGTGCCGGGTCGACGGTGAGACGATGCAGTCCGGTTCGACCGGGCAGATGATCCTGCGTGTGCCCGAGACCCTCGCGTACATCTCGCGTTGTCTGACGTTGCGCCCCGGTGACGTGTTGGCCACGGGTACCCCCGAGGGCGTCGGCTTCGCCCGCACGCCGCCGGTGCTGATGGGGCCGGGCCAGTCGGTGGAGGTCGAGATCGAGGGCATCGGCGTGCTGGCGAACCGCATCGTCGCGCGCTGAGCACGGGCGACGGAACCGGACGCGGGCACGAGCCCGGCGGTAGTGGCACTCTGGTGACGACGATGGACGAAGAGACCTTCGGAATCGGCGAACTGGTCGACCGCACCGGTGTCCCGGCGACCTCGATCCACCACTACCGGCGGATCGGGCTGTTGCCTGCGCCGCTGCGCGAGTCCTCGAACCGATTCCTCTACGACGAGCGGCACGAACGCGCTGTGAGGCTGATACGTCTGCTTCGCGAACGGCGCCGGATGCCTCTGTCGGAGATCGCGTCCGTGCTCCCGAGGTTTCTCGCAGCCGATCAACTGCCGGCCGATCTGGCCGATGGCGTCGTCACCCATGACGACGCGGACGAGCGGACCGCGCACGAACTCGTCGAGGTGGCGGCCGACGCCTTCTCGTCGCGCAGCTTCGGCGAGGTCACGATCGGGGAACTGTGTGAGCGTGCCGGCATCGGCAAGGGGACCTTCTACCGTCACTTCGCCTCGAAGGAGGCGGTCTTCCTGAGAGCCGTGGAGATGGTGGTCGAGCGTTCCATCGAGGACTTCGCGGTCCACGTCGCGGATTCGGGCAACGAGCCCGACATGAGCGCGTCGGCGGAGATCTTCGCGGACATGTTGCGGCCGGGTCTGCCGCTGCTGTTGGAGCTGGCGAAACGCTCCGTCCAGGCCGAAGCCGGCTACGAGGACGAGGCCCGTCGGGTGTTTCGGGGCCTCGCCGACCGCCTCGGCCGAACGATGCGCGACGACGACCAGGCCTACCTCGTCGGTGGGAGTCTCATCCTCGACGCGGTGGTCCACGTGTTCTACGGCCTCGTCGGCGGGACCGACGACGAATGAGCCCGGACGGGCCCACCGGGCCCCCCTGGCTGGGCCAGGCCCCCGCTCGAAGCGGCCACATCGGCACTGTGGGTGGTCGGACCCCGTAGGGTGGTTGACAGACCATCGTCCTCGCGCATACAACGACTGACCGAGCGGTCAGCGATTGTGTACCGCTGACAGTGGAGTAGCCGCGAGACGAGGGGCGGGGTGAGGTGAGCGTCACACAACAGGCCGCACGCGCCTTCGACGACGTCGTCGACGAAGCGGCCGTGATGTCGCAGGCCCGCGCGGAGAACTTCCCGGTCGCGATGAAGCTTCTCCCCGCCGGTACCCGCGACGATCTCCTGGCCATCTACGGTTACGCCCGCCTCGTCGACGATCTCGGCGACGAGGTCGCCGGCGACCGGTTCGCTGCGCTCGACTGGGCGGAGCAGCAACTGGACGCCGCGATCGCCGGTCGGGCCGATCACGGCGTGTTCGTCGCTCTCGAGGCGACCATCGCCCGTCACGGCCTCGCCCGCAAGCCCTTCGCCGACCTCATCGAGGCGAACCGACTCGACCAGGTCAAGGTGCGCTACGACACCTGGGACGAGCTGCGTCACTACTGCACGTTGTCGGCGGACCCGGTGGGACGGCTCGTCCTGGCCGTGTTCGGAGTGGACGATCTGCGCCGGCGCACCTGGAGCGACATGGTCTGCACCGGGCTGCAGCTCGTGGAGCACCTCCAGGACGTGGGCGAGGACTACGACGCCGGACGGATCTACCTCCCTGTCACCGACATGGACCGCTTCGGCTGCGTGGAGTCCGATCTCGACGCCGACACGGCCGGTGTCGCCCTGCGGCGGGTCGTCGCGTACGAGACGTTCCGCGCCCGTGAGCTGCTGCGGCGCGGGTCGAGACTGGTGGCGTCGCTGCGCCGTAAGCGTCGCCTCGCCATCGCGGGTTTCGTCGCCGGAGGTCACGCGGCCCTCGACGCCATCGAAGCAGCGGACCACGACGTCCTCGGAGCCGACGTGACGCCCCGTCCCCACCGCCTCGGCGCCCGTCTCGTCGAGTCGCTGGTGAAGGCCCCGATGGGGACGGCCGACCGGTGATCGCCGTGGCCGACGCCTACTCCCGGTGCGAGGAGATCACCCGCGCCGAGGCGAAGAACTTCTCCTACGGAATCCGCCTGCTGCCTGAGCCCAAGCGCAACGCGATGTCTGCGATCTACGCGCTCGCCCGACGCATCGACGACGTCGGGGACGGTGACCTGCCCGTGGACGACAAGCGTTCAGGTCTCGCCGCGCTGCGGACGTCGATCGATGCGGTCGCCGCGGGTGGCGCCCCCGACGGCGACGATCCCGTGTTCGTAGCGGTCGCCGACGCGGCACGCCGATTCCCGATACCGGTGGCGGCGTTCAACGAGATCGTCGAAGGGTGCGAACACGACGTCGACGGCGTCGTCTACGAGACGATGGACGACACGGTGCGTTACTGCCGTCTGGTCGCCGGTTCGGTCGGGCGCCTCTCGCTCGGCGTCTTCGGCACCGACACGCCCGAAGACTCGGCGGTCATCGCCGACGATCTCGGTGTCGCACTCCAGTTGACCAACATCCTGCGTGACGTCGTCGAGGATCGGACCATGGGACGCGTATACCTGCCCGCGGACCGGCTCGCCGCCGCGGGGGTCGCGCCGGACATGTCCGGGCCCGCGGAGTCCATCGTCACGCTCGTGACCCACACGTCGGATCTGGCGGTCACCTGGTTCGCGCGAGGCCTACCGCTGCTCGACCATCTCGACCGTCGCAGCCGGGCGTGCGTGGCGGCGATGGCAGGGATCTACCGCCGGGTTCTCGAACGGATCCGCCGGGACCCCGAGGCGATCCTGTCGGGGCGTGTTTCGCTGCCGACATGGGAGAAGCTCGTCGTCGCCGGGCGCTCGCTGTCGGGGATGACGCCGTGAGGTCGCCCCACGTGGTGGTCGTCGGTGGCGGACTGGCCGGGCTCGCTGCAGCAGTCGACGCGGTCGACGGTGGCGCGCGTGTGACTCTCCTCGAGCGTCGCCCCCGTCTGGGCGGCGCCACCTGGTCGTTCGCCCGCGACGGCATCTCCTACGACAACGGCCAGCACGTCTTCATGCGGTGTTGTCACGAGTACCGCTCGTTCCTGGACCGGATCGGCTCGGGGGACAAGGTCTTTCTCCAGGACGCCCTCGACGTGGCGGTGGTCTCACCGGACGGGCGCCGAGGGAGCATCCGACGTGATCGGCTTCCGGCGCCGCTGCACCTCGCCCGCACACTGGCCACTTATCCGTTCCTGTCGGTCAGCCAGCGCGCAGCGGCGGTGCGCGCAGCGGTCGCACTCAGCCGCCTCGACCCCGACGACGCGTCCCTCGACGACCGCTCGTTCGAGCAGTGGCTCGTATCGAAGGGCCAGGGCGCGGCGGCGATCGCAGCGTTGTGGGAACTCATCGTCCTGCCGACGGTGAACGTGCGGGTGGGCGAGGCGTCGCTCAAGCTCGCCGCCAGGGTCTTCGTCACCGGCCTGCTGACCGAAGCCGGCGGGGCCGACATCGGATGGACGCGGGTTCCACTGGCCGAGCTGCACGCCGATGCGGCGAGCGCTGTCCTGAGCGACGCCGGCGCCACCGTGCGCACGGGGGCGCACGTGCAGCGGGTCAGCGCGGCCGAGGCGGGCCGGCTGACCGTGGACGTCGACGGCGCCGAGCTCACCGCCGACGCGGTCGTGGTCGCCGTTCCCCACGACGTCGTCGACGAGATCGTTCCGCCGACCACAGTCGCACACCAGGACCGACTCGTAGAGCTCGGGGTCTCGCCGATCGTGAACGTCCACCTCGTCTATGACCGCCCCGTCACCGACCTCGCGTTCGCGGCGGGTTTGAACAGCCCGGCCCAGTTCGTCTTCGACCGCAGCGAGGCCGCCGGCGTCGGTGACGGTGCCCAGTGCCTCGCGGTGTCCATCTCGGGTGCCGACGAGGAGATCGGCCGGTCCCCCGCAGAGCTCATCGCGACGATGTCGGGGGCCGTAACCGCCCTGTTCCCCGCCGCCGGTGACGCCGAGGTCCTGCACTCGATGGTCACCCGGGAGGTCGCCGCGACCTTCCGTGGTCGACCGGGGACCGATGCCCTGCGCCCGGCCGCCGAGACGAACGTCCCTGGACTGATGGTCGCCGGAACCTGGACCGACACCGGCTGGCCGGCGACGATGGAGAGTGCGGTCGCGTCCGGTCGCGAGGCGGCCCGACATGCACTCGCGCACGCCTGGGCGTACGGGCCGGCCGATTCGGAGTCGGCGGCATGAGCGGGACCCCGCCCATTCTCGAACGCGCCCGGGTACTGACCGAGCCGGCCCTCGTCGCCGCGGTCGACCGGCTCTCGCCGGACCTCGCCCTTCCGGTGCGCTACCACTTCGGCTGGGTCGACGAGACCGGTGCCGCCGTCGAAGGGGGCGGAGGCAAGGGCGTGAGACCCGCGCTCGCGGTCCTGTCGGCGGAGGCTGCCGGAGCCGATCCCGCTCTGGCGCTGCCCGGGGCCGTGGCCGTCGAACTCGTGCACAACTTCTCCCTGCTGCACGACGACATCATCGACGGCGACACCGAGCGCCGTCACCGGCCGACGGTGTGGGCCCTCCACGGGGTGGCCGACGCGATCATCGCCGGTGACGCGCTGCAGACCCTCGCCTTCGAGGTCCTACTCGCCGACCCGGTGCCGGCGCGCGTCGCCGCGTGTCGCCGTCTCGCCGACGCCACGGCCGCGATGATCCGGGGCCAGCGGGCCGACATGGCCTTCGACGACCGCCTCGACGTGACCGTCGCGGAGTGCGTCGCGATGGAGGCCGACAAGACAGGGGCCCTGCTCGCCTACTCGGCAGCGGTCGGTGCAGAGCTCGCCGGGGCACCGGACAACACCGTCGACGCCCTCGCCGCCTACGGCCTCGCGCTCGGCCTCGCCTTCCAGGCGGTCGACGACGTGCTGGGGATCTGGGGCGACCCCTCGGTCACGGGAAAGGCCGCCGGCAACGACCTGCGGGAGCGCAAGAAGTCCGTGCCGGTCGTTCACGCGCTGGCCGCCGGGGGCAGCATCGCCGCTGAGCTGAGGCAACTGTTCGAGCGCACCGAGATGGACGACGACGCCGTGGCACGCGCGACGGCGCTCATCGACGAGGCGGGTGGTCGCCGCTCGACGGAGGACGCCGCACGTGACCATCTGGACGCCGCGCTCGCGGCACTCGCCGGTGCCGACATCGACGCGGGAGCGGCGGCCGAGCTCGCTGCACTCGCGACCTTCATCGTCGAGAGGAAGCACTGATGGAGCGGCTCACCGCGCAGGCGATCGAGGCTCGCGACGCGGCGGTCGCCGCGCTGCTCGAGCGCCAGGATCCCGAGGGATGGTGGAAGGGGGAGCTCGAGACCAACGTCGCCATCGAGGCCGAGGACCTGCTTCTGCGACGCTTCCTCGGCATCGAAGACGCCGAGATCACGCGTCTGACCGCCAACTGGATCCGTTCTTCGCAGCGCTCCGACGGGACCTGGGCGACCTTCTACGAGGGGCCCCCGGACCTGTCGGTCACCGTCGAGGCCTACACCGCGCTGCGTCTCGCCGGCGACCCCGTGGATGCGTCGCACATGGCCAAGGCGCGTGAGTTCATCCTCGATGCGGGCGGTCTCGAACGGTCCCGGGTATTCACCCGTCTGTGGCTGGCGCTCTTCGGTGAGTGGCGGTGGGAGGATCTCCCGGCGCTCGCTCCCGAGGTGGTCCTGTTGCCCTCCTGGATGCCGCTGAACATCTACGACTTCGCCTGCTGGGCGCGCCAGACGATCGTTCCGCTGACCATCGTCGGCACGGTACGGCCGGCACGTGACCTCGGCTTTGCGATCGACGAGATCCGCACGGGTGCGACCCCGCCCGAACGCGAGCCCGCCCCGAAACGCTCGTGGGCGGGGGCGCTCAAGGGCCTCGACGCCGTGTTGCACCGTTACCACCGCATCGCGCCGGGAGTGGTGCGCCGCCGGGCGCTGGCGACCGCCGAACAGTGGATCCTCGACCGTCAGGAGGCGGACGGTTGTTGGGGTGGCATCCAGCCGCCGTGGGTCTACTCGATCATGGCCCTGCACCTGCGGGGGTATGCGGTCGACCACCCGGTCCTGGCCCGGGCGATCGCCGGCTTCGACCGCTACACGATCGTCGAGAACGACACGCGGCGCATCGAGTGCTGTCAGTCGCCGGTGTGGGACACGGCCCTGTCGGTCGTGGCCCTCGCTGACGCCGACATCGCACCGGACCATCCCGCGATGGTCCGCGCGGCCGACTGGCTCCTCGACGAGGAGGTCGGCGTCGCCGGTGACTGGGCGGTGCGGCGTCCCGATCTGGCACCGGGCGGGTGGGCCTTCGAGTTCGACAACGACAACTACCCGGACCTCGACGACACGGCGGAGGTCGTACTCGCGCTCGACAGGGTCAGCCACAACGACCCGGTCCGCGCCGCCGGCGCGGTACGACGCGGGGTCGCCTGGGCGCAGGGCATGCAGTCGCGCGACGGCGGGTACGCGGCGTTCGATGCCGACAACACGCGCTACCTCACCGAGAAGTTGCCCTTCTGCGACTTCGGTGAGGTCGTCGACCCCCCGAGCGCCGACGTCACCGCCCACGTGGTCGAGATGCTGTGCCACGAGGGCGGACCGAGCGCGGGAACCGTGGACGCTGCGAGACTCGCCGCGGCGATCGACTGGCTACTGGCGCATCAGGAGGCCGACGGCTCGTGGTTCGGCCGGTGGGGCGCCAACCACCTCTACGGGACGGGAGCCGTCGTGCCCGCCCTCGTCGTCGCCGGCCTCGGCCCGGACCATCCGGCCATCGCGGCGGCCGTCACCTGGCTCCACGAGGTCCAGAACCACGACGGAGGCTGGGGCGAGGACCTCCGCTCCTACACCGACGACGCGTGGCGGGGGAGGGGGCCATCGACGGCATCGCAGACCGCCTGGGCCCTGCTCGCCCTGCTCGCTGCCGGTGACACCGGTCCGGCGACGCGTCGCGGTGTCGAGTGGCTGGTCGACAACCAACGTGGCGACGGCAACTGGGACGAACCGGAGTTCACGGGCACGGGATTCCCTGGCGACTTCTACATCAACTACCACCTCTACCGGCTCACCTTCCCGCTGACGGCGCTGGGTCGCTACCTCCGCGCTGTCGGGGTCGCCGCTCCGCCCGCCTCGACGTCGTCATGACACTCACCGTCGTCTGTCCCGTGCGAACCGAGGCCGGCCCGGCTCGACGCGCGGCCACGACGGCGGTGGTCTCGAGGTGCGGGATGGGCGCGGACCGGGCCCGCCGGTGGGAGCGTTCGGCCCCCGACGGCCCCCGCGCCGTCCTGGGTGTCGCCGGAGCGCTCGCGGACGGGATCGCCCCCGGCGATGTCGTAGTCGCCGACCGGGTGATCGACGGGACGCTCCCCGACGCTGACTGCGGCGTCGCGCTCGCGTCGGCGTCCACGATCGCCGCGCAGCTGAGGCGGCTCGGTCTCACCGTGCATGTCGGTCCCGTGGTTTCCGTCGAGCGGACCGCCACGGGAGATCGTCGGTCCGCTCTCATGGCCACCGGCGCGCTCGCGGTCGACATGGAATCGGCCTGGCTCGTCGACGGCGGGTCCACCCACGCCGTCGTGCGCGTCATCGTCGACACCCCCGATCACGAGCTGTGGCGACCGTCGCTTCCGGGTCGCCTGCTGCGCGCCCGACGGACGATCGGTGCGACCGTGGCCCCGCTCGAGCAGTGGGCGGCCGCCCTCGGTGACCGCGAGGTGATCCTTCCCTCGCCGCGCTCGTTCTGCGCAGGTGTCGACCGGGCCATCGACGTCGTGCACCGGGCGCTCGCCGATCGGGGTGCTCCCGTCTACGTGCGACGCCAGGTCGTGCACAACACCCGGGTGGTCGCCGAGTTGGCGGACGCGGGTGCCGTGTTCGTCGACGAACTCGACGAAGTCCCCGACGGTGGGACCGTCGTGTTCGCAGCGCACGGGGTCTCGCCGCAGGTCCGGGCGGAGGCGCAACGCCGTGACCTCCCCGTCATCGACGCGACGTGTCCGCTCGTCGCCAAGGTCCACCGGGAGGCCCGTCGCTTCGCCGACGAGGGTCTTCAGATCCTGTTGATCGGCCACGCCGACCACGAGGAGGTCGAGGGGACCTCAGCGGAGACACCGATGACGGTGATCGACCCGTCCGTGGACGTGGCCACCATCGACGTGGTCGATCCCGACCGGGTCGCCTACCTCACCCAGACCACGCTCGCCGTGGCCGAGGTGGACGAGACCGTCGCACGCCTGCGTGACAGGTTTCCCGCCATCGTGGGACCGCGTGCCGACGACATCTGCTTCGCCACGCAGAACCGCCAGGCCGCGGTCATCGCGATCGCGCCCGACTGTGACCTGATTCTCGTGGCCGGGTCCGCGAACTCGTCCAACTCCATGCGACTGGCCGAGGTCGCCCGCCGAGAGGGCGTCGAGGCCCATCTCGTTGACGACCCCGACGACGTGGACCTCACATGGCTGGCCGGTGCCCGCGTCGTCGGCGTGACGGCCGGTGCCTCCGCCCCCGAGTCTCTCGTGACCGATCTCGTCGCCAGACTCGGATCACTCGGTACCGTCGTCATCACGGAGCGTGCCGTCGTCGACGAGACGGTCCGCTTCCCGCTGCCGGCCGAGGTCCGTTGACATGAGCCGAGCCACACTCCACCTCACCTTCCGAACCCCCACGGAGATGAACTGATGGGAATCCCGATCCGACAGGCGATGCGAGTCGGTGCCTACATGGCGCGCAACAAGCTGGCGCGCCGCGAGCACTTCCCGCTCATCGTGGAACTCGAGCCGCTCTTCGCGTGCAACCTCGAGTGTCCCGGATGCGGCAAGATCCAGTACCCGACCGAGGTGCTGCGCAAGCGCGTCACGGTCGACCAGGCGGTGAGCGCCATCGAGGAGTGCGGCGCGCCGATGGTCTCGATCGCCGGGGGCGAACCGTTGCTGCACCCCCAGATCGACGAGATGGTGCGGGCACTGATCGCCCGCAAGCGCTACGTGTATCTGTGCACGAACGCGGTCCTGTTGCGTCGCAAGATGGACCGCTTCGAGCCCAACCCGAACTTCTCGTGGGTGGTCCACGTCGACGGCGTCGGTGAGCGTCACGACGAGGCCGTCGCCCGCGAAGGTGTCTTCGACGAGGTCGTCGAGGCGATCCGGATGGCCAAGGAACGCGGCTTCCGCGTCACCACCAACACCACCTTCTTCGACACCGACACGCCCGAGAGCGTGCGGTCGGTCCTCGATTTCCTCAACGACGAACTCGAGGTCGACGCGATGATGATCTCGCCGGGCTACGCGTACGAGAAGGCCCCGGACCAGGAGAACTTCCTGCCCGTGGACCGGACCCGCAAGATGTTCCGCGACGCCTTCGCCGGAGGCAACCGCAAGAAGTGGCGCCTGAACCATTCGCCACTGTTCCTCGACTTCCTCGAGGGCAAGAGGGATTTCGACTGCACGCCGTGGGGGATCCCCAGCTACTCGGTGTTCGGTTGGCAGCGCCCCTGTTACCTGATGGCCGACGGCTACGCGGAGACCTACCAGGAGCTCATCGAAACCACGGACTGGTCGAAGTACGGCAGGGGTCGCGACGAGCGCTGCGAGAACTGCATGGCGCACTGCGGCTACGAGTCGAGCGCGGTGATCGCCACGATGGGCTCGCTGCGCGAGTCGATCCGGGCCGCCGTCTCCGCCTGAGCCGATCCACCGAGGTCCCGGCGCGGCGCCGCTGGTGCGGCGCGGCGCCCTAGGCTCGCTCGACTGATGATCCGAACCGTGTGGCGCGTCATCCTCGCGCTGTGTGTGGTGTCGGTCGCGTGCACCCCACCGACAGACGCACCGGGCTCGACTTCCGCCTCCCCGACGGCGTCGGGCACCGACGGGGAAGCCGACCAGGCCACCGGCACCGTCACCCCGACGGGCCCCGCCCCGCTTCTCATCGGCGCTGTGATGGCCGACTCCGGACTGGCGCGGCGCCTCGACAGGCCCGCCCTCGCCGCGGCGCAGGTACAGGTCGACGCGATCAACGCCACCGGGGGTATCGACGGCCGACCCGTCGAGTTGCGTGCGGTCGACACTCAGACAGAGCTCAACGCCACCTACAACGGCGCGCTCGATCTCGCCGATGACGGAGCCGTGGCCCTGCTCGTCACGTGTGACTACGACTTCGCCGGACCCGCTCTCCAGGTGGCCGCCGACTACGGGATTCCGGCCGTCAGCCCGTGTGGTTCCGATCCGCGCTGGGAGACCTCGGGCGCATGGTCGGCGGGGATCTCCACGCAGGCCGAAGGGCGCGCGATCGCGGAGGTCGTCGCCGGGCGCGGCGTGAGCACGGTCGCTGTGGTGGTGGACTCGAGCGCTCCGGAGATGGTGGCGCAGTGTGAGGCGTTCACGGCGCGCTTCGCCGCGCTCGGCGGCTCGGTCGGCGGCGAGTTCGCCTACGACCGTGAACTCATCGCCCGCTTCGAGCCGGACATCCTCGGACCCGAACCCGACCTCACGCCGGTGGGGGTGGGCGAGCAGATCGTGTTGTGCGGGAGCCTTCCCACGACCGGGCCGGCAGTTCTCGCCCTGTTGCGGGAGCGCGAGTTCACGGCGCCCGTGATCGCCGGATCGGCCATGGACGGGACCGACTGGCTGACCGAGGACCTCGGTGACGTGAGCTTCCTCAGTTGGGGCTCGACGTTCCGCAACGACCCGGTGGACGCCGTCGACGCCCTCGTCGAAGCCGTCCGTGCCACGATCGGCGGCTCGGCCGAAGGCGGGACGATGGTGGCCGGTGCCGACGTCATGGTCGCCCTGTTGCGGGCCGTCGAGAGGAACCCCCGCGATCCGGCAGCGGAGTTCCCCGCCATGGCGGGCGAGGATCTCGTGATCGCCACAGCCTCGTGGAGCACGTCGGACCGCATGCTCGACGACCGGCCGCTGCGCGTCATGCGCGTCGACGGCGACGAGGCCGTCGTGTCGGAGATCGTCACAGCTCCCTGAAGGAATCCGTGGCGGGCGCCGCAGATAGGGTGCCGGCATGGAGATCGCGGCGTCCGCTCTCGATCTGATCGGGGGAACCCCTCTCGTCGCGATGCCCCGCATCGCCGGTGATCTCCTGTGCACGTTCGCCGCGAAGCTCGAGACGACGAACCCCGGCGGCAGCGTCAAGGACCGTCCCGCCCTCGCGATGGTCGAGGCTGCCGAGGCGGAGGGGCTCCTGAAGCCGGGCGGGACGATCGTCGAGCCGACCTCGGGGAACACCGGCGTCGGACTGGCCATAGTGGCGGCCCAGCGTGGCTACGACTGCGTGTTCGTCGTGACCGACAAGGTCGCCACGGAGAAGGTCGCGTTGCTGCGGGCCTACGGGGCCGAGGTCGTCGTGTGCCCTGTGGCCGTCGCACCTGAGGATCCCGGGTCGTACTACTCGGTCGCCGAGCGACTGGTCTCGGAGATCCCCGGTGCCTACCGCCCGAACCAGTACCACAACCCGGTCAATCCGCTCGCCCACGAGCAGTCGACCGGTCCCGAGATATGGGACCAGACCGACGGCCGGATCACGCACTTCGTCGCCGGGGCGGGAACCGGCGGAACAGTCACCGGCGTCGGCCGGTACCTGAAGGCGCAGAACCCCGATGTGCAGATCGTCGTGGCCGACCCCGAGGGTTCGGTCTACAGCGGCGGCGACGGACGTCCCTACCTGGTGGAGGGCGTCGGCGAGGACTTCTGGCCAGACACCTATGACGCGGCGATCGTCGACGAGGTGATCGCGGTGAGCGACGCCGACAGCTTCGCCACCGCCCGGTTGGTCAGCCGCTCGGAGGGTCTGCTCATCGGCGGCTCGGGCGGCACGGCCGTGCACGCCGCGCTCGAGGTGGCGCGTCGGTGTGGCCCCGACGACGTCGTGGTGGTCCTCGTGCCCGACTCGGGCCGCCTGTACCTGTCGCGCATCTTCGACGACGACTGGATGGAGAACCGCGGTTTCCTCCAGACCGGTGACGGACCGACCGTCCGTCACCTGCTCGAGGCTCGGTCGTCGCTCACCCCGGACCTCGTCTACGTACAACCGGGTGATCCCGTCCGCCTGGCCTTCGACCTGATGGCGCGGCACGGCGTCTCGCAGCTGCCGGTCGGCAAGGGGGAGATGCCGCTGTCCGCGGCCGAGGTGGTCGGCTCGGTCGACGAGTTGCATCTCATGCAGGCGACGTACGAGGACCACGCGGTCATCGACCGGCCGGTCGGCGACGTGATGGGCCCCGCCATCGACACCATCGGGGTCGGCCAGTCGCTCGCCGCGGTCGTGGCCCGGTTCGACACGTGCCGTGCTCTGCTGGTCCTCGACGGGGGTCGGCCCCGGGCGGTGATCTCCCGCAGTGACGTCCTCGGGTTCCTGTCGGCCGAGGTGCCCGGACCCGCGGTCGGAGACCAGAACGCTGCGGAGGCGTCGTGAACGGCGACGCGGTGTCCGGGCCGGACCGCGGCTTCGAGACACGGGCTGTGCACGACGGCCAGGAACCCGACCCCGCCACCGGCGCCGTCACCGTGCCGATCTACCAGACGAGTACGTTCGCCCAGGATGGCGTGGGCCGCCACCGCGGTCACGAGTACGCCCGGACGTCCAACCCGACCCGTTCGGCCCTCGAGGCGGCGATCGCCTCGCTCGAGTCGGGCCGCCGGGGTCTCGCCTTCGCAAGCGGTATGGCCGCCGTCGATGCCGTGCTGAGACTGCTGGGGCCCGGCGAGCGCCTGGTGATGGGTGACGACGCCTACGGCGGCACATACCGGCTCGTGTCGACGGTGCACGCCCGCGCGGGCCTGGAGTGGGACGCGCGGCCGCTGCACTCACCGGGCGCACTGGCGGAGGCGATCGACGACCGGACCGCGATGGTGTGGATCGAGACGCCCACGAATCCGAACCTGTCGATCGTGGACATCGCCGCGATCGTCGAGGTCGCCCGGACCGCGGGCGCCCTGGTGGTGGTCGACAACACGTTCGCGACGCCCTACCTGCAGCGACCCCTCGAGTGGGGAGCGGACATCGTCGTGCACTCCGCCACGAAGTATCTGGGGGGGCACTCCGACGTCGTCGGCGGTCTGGTGGTGACCCGCGACGACGCCATCGCCGACCGCCTGGCCTTCGTGCAGAACGCCGCGGGCGCTGTCCCGGGTCCCCTCGACTGTTTCCTCGTGCTGCGGGGCCTCAAGACACTGCCGGTCCGGATGGACCGTCACTGCGCGAACGCGTCGGCGGTCGCTGCGATGCTGGCGGACCACGACGGCGTCGAGCGTGTCCTGTACCCGGGGCTGGCCACACATCCCGGTCACGAGGTGGCGGCCGCGCAGATGTCGGGGTTCGGTGGGATGGTGTCGTTCCTGGTGCGTGGTGGGCGCGACGCTGCGGTCCGGGTCGCCGAGGCCACCCGCCTGTTCACGCTGGCGGAGTCGCTCGGTGCGGTGGAGTCCCTCATCGAGCATCCCGCGGTCATGACCCACGCGTCGGCGGCGGACTCGCCCCTCGCCGTCGACGAGGCGCTCGTGCGGCTCTCGGTGGGGATCGAGTCGCTCGACGACCTCCTCGCCGATCTCGACCGGGCGCTGGGCGCCGAAGCGGCGTGAGGCCTCCGGCGGCTCGGAAGGCACCACCGGACGACTGAGCCCTGAAGGCCGAGACGGGGGCACTGGTAGATTGAGCACTCCCATGCACGTTCTGCGCGACCTCCCCGAGAACAGTGACCCGTCCGCCGTCACCATCGGCGTCTTCGACGGCGTGCATCTCGGGCACCAGTTGATCGTCGGGCGCATGGTCGAGCACGCCCGCCAGAACGAACTCCGGGCCACCGTCGTGACCTTCGATCCCCACCCGGCCCTTCTGCTGCGGCCCGAGAGTGCACCGAAGCTCCTCTCGACGCTCGAGTCGAAGCTCGCCCGCCTCGAGACCCTCGGGGTGGACCGCACGGTCGTGTTGCCGTTCACCCCGGACATCTCGACGATGGAACCCGAGACGTTCGTCGACCGGATACTCGTCCATTCGCTCAATGCGAGTCGCGTGGTCATCGGCGCGAACTTCCACTTCGGTGCCAACCGCGGCGGCAACGTCGACGACCTCATCGTGTTCGGCGCCCGTTCGGGATTCGACGTCGAGGTCGTGGACCTGGCCCGCCTCGACGGGATGCCCGAGCCCGTGTCGTCCACGGCGATCCGCCGGGCTCTCGCCGGAGGACGGGTCAGCGAGGCCACGACGATGCTCGGCCGGCCGTTCGCCATCACCGGCGAGGTTCTCATGGGCGACCAGCGGGGGCGCACGATCGGCTTCCCGACCGCCAACGTGCCGGTCTCACGGGATCGGGCCTGGCCCGCCGACGGCGTGTACGCCGGTTGGCTCACCGCGTCCGACGACGTTCGCCGACCGTGTGCGATCAACATCGGCAAGCGTCCGACCTTCTACCAGCACGCCGAGCACTCGCTGCTCGAAGCCCATGTGCTCGACTTCGACGGGGACCTCTACGGCGACTTCGTTCGGGTCGAGTTCGCCGAGTTCATCCGCAGCGAACGCCGATTCGACGGCATCGACGACCTCGCCCGGCAACTCAAGTTGGACACCGAACAGGCACGCCGGATCCTCGACGAGTACCCGTGACGGCGCTGTCGGAGATCGGCCATGACCTCGTCTGAGTCCGGGTCGGGGGGCCGAGGCGAGCCATCTTCGTCTGAGTCCGGGTCGGGGGGCCGAGGCGAGCCATCTTCGGTCGCCTGGCTGAGAGGCGCGGCCGACGACGGCTTCGATCCCGGCTACGAGGGGCCGACGACGATCGTCCTGCTCCGCCACGGGCGAACCGTGCTCAACGCGGAGCACCGCCTCCAGGGCCGACTGAACCCGCCTCTCGACGAGGTCGGCATCGAGCAGGCCGAAGCGGTGGGTGCACTCATCAGGGACCGGTGGAACGTCGACAGGGCCGTCACGAGCCCGTCGCTGCGAGCCCGACAGACGTTGGAGCACGGAGGTTTCGCGGATGTTCCGACCACCGTCGACGAGCGTTTCGCGGAGATCGACTACGGGATGGCCGAGGGCTGGCCGGTCGAGGAGGCGATCAGCTCTCTCGCCTGGGGCTGGGCCCGTGACGTCCACTACGAACCACCCGGCGGTGGTGAGTCACTCGCCTCTCTGAGCGAGCGGGTCAGAGCTGCCTGTGACGACCTGCTCGCGTCGCCGGCCGGTGAGGTGGTCCTCGTCGCCACCCACGCGACACCGGTCAAGGCCGCCGTGGTGTGGGCGCTCGGTGGTGACGCCTCGATGATCCTGAGACTGCACGTGTCCCAGGCGTCGCTGTCGGCCATCGGCCAGACGCCGATCGGCCTGGTGGTCTTCACCTACAACGAGCAGCCCTGAGCCTGCCCGGGCCGAGCCGGAAGGGACAGCGAACAGCCTTCAGCCTGGCTCAGTCCGCGCGCGCGGCCGCCCGCCGTGCGCCGCCCGTGTCGAGGTCCGTCCCGGACGCGTCGATCGTCACGTGACGGAAGCGGCCCGTGTACTCGAAGGGCATCTCGTAGCGGTCGCTGACCCGCGAGAGCCAGTTGCCGCCGACCTCGAAGCCGTTTCCGCCCGCGTAGAACGGAACGGGCCGACTGATGCGCACGGAGGCGTCGGGGGCGCCGTCGACGAGCAGATCGACGGTGGCCTCGTCGTCGACCGGCGCCCACCCGATGCCGACGGTGGCCGTGCCGGCGGGGATCGCGGCGCGTGAACGAAGATGCGTGTGGTTGGTGTAGCTGTTGTGGTCGAAGCAGAGGTGGTCGTTCTCGACGAAGAGGACCAGCCCGGAGAACCGACCGCCGAATGCGACCAGGACGCCCTCGTCGCCGGGGACGTACCCGTCGAGTTGCACGACCATCGTGAAGGCGCCGGCGCGGATCTCGGCTCCTGCCGACTCGGAGATCCGCGGGGTCCCCCGGAAGTAGCGGAAACGGGTTCGGCCCTCGTTGTCGGTCCCGCGCCTGTCCTGGGCCCGTTCGAGGAAGCGGTCGTCGAGGGGAGTCACGCCATGGCGACCGGCCTCGTGCCACCAGAGGTCCTTCATGCGGGCGAGGCGGTCGGGTTCAGCCTCAGCGAGGTCGTTCAGTTCGGCGAAGTCCTCGTCGAGCCGGTAGAGCTCCCAGCGGTCGGACTCGAACGGTTCACCCGCTGTGTGCATGGTCACCGCCTTCCACCCGTCGTCGAAGATGCCCCGGTGACCCTGCATCTCGAAGTACTGGACCCGGCCGGTGCCGGGGGTCCCCGCCGAGTCCACCGAGGGTCGTTCGTCCATCTGGTCCAGGAAGCTCTCACCGTGGACGGGGAGTTGCGCGACACCGTCGACGACCTCGGGGAAGTCCACGCCCGCGGCGTCGAGGATCGTCGGGGTGATGTCGATCGCGTGCTGGAAACGGCTGCGGACGCCACCGGCGGCGGTGTGGCCCGGCCAGCGGACGATCAGCGGTGCGCGTACCCCGCCGCCGAACGTGTGGTGCTTGTACCACTTCAGTGGGGTGTTGCCGACCTGGGCCCACCCCGACGGGTACAGCGGGTAGGTGGCGGGTGATCCCAGTTCCTCGTCGACGTCGAGGGTGGCCGCTTCGGCATCGGACAGCCCGTTGAAGGGGATCAGCTCGTTCCACGTGCCCCGTGGCCCGGCCTCACCGGCGGCGCCGTTGTCCGACATCACCATCACGATGGTGTTCCCGGCGCACTCGAGAGCGTCCAGCGTCGCGAGGACGCGGCCCACCTGGGCGTCGGTGTGTTCGAGGAAGCCCGCGAACACCTCCTGGAACTCCGCGAATCTCGCCTGTTCGGCCGGATCGAACGACGCCCACGGCTCGACGTCGGGGTTCCGTGGCGCCAGGCCGGTCCCGGGCGGAATCACGCCGAGTTCGAGTTGGCGTCGGTGCCAGCGTTCGCGGGTGGCGTCCCACCCGTCGTCGTAGCGACCCCGGTAGCGGCTGCGATAGGGCTCGGGGACCTGGTGGGGGCCGTGGCACGCCCCGAATGCCAGGTACAGGAAGAACGGCCGGTCCGGGGCCGCCGAACGGTGCCCGCTCAGCATCGTCTCCGCCTGGGCCACCAGGTCCTCGCTGAGGTGGTACCCGGGGTTCTGCGGCGGCGTCGCCACGTGGTTGTCCACGTAGAGGTTCGGTCGGTACTGGTCGGTCTCGCCGCCGAGGAATCCGTAGAAGCGGTCGAAGCCGTGCGAGAGGGGCCAATGGTCGAACCGGCCGGCGGGTGTCATGTCGGCCATCGGGACGAGGTGCCACTTGCCCACGGCGTAGGTCCCGTAGCCCTCGGCGCGCAGCGCGGCCGGGATCATCGCCGCCCGGTGCGACACCGCCTCACGACCGTTGGGGAAGCCGGACGGGAAACCGCTGATCATCCCCATGCCGACGCTGTGGTGGTTGCGGCCGGTGAGGATGCAGGCGCGGGTGGGGGAGCAGAGCGGCGTGACGTGGAAGTTGGTGTAGCGCAGCCCTGACGCGGCGAGTCCGTCGATGTGAGGCGTCGAGATGTCGGAGCCGTAGCAGCCCAGCTGGGCGAAGCCCACGTCGTCGAGGACGATGACGACGACGTTCGGCGCGTCAGGTCCGGGCGTCGGAAGCTCCGGCCACGCGGGCGTCGACCGGTCGACCGTGGTGCCGACCCGGCCCGTGAAGTCGGGTTCGAGGAGGTGCTCGATCATCGCCTGAGCATCTCACACGGCGGTGGCGGACCCGTCGAGCTCAGGCCCTCGCGGCGCGCCCCTCGCCGGTCAGGCCGAGGTCGTGCGGGCGTACTTCCGGACGGCCAGCGTCGAGAAGACGGCGATGATGCCCACGATCCACGCCAGGGCGCCCCAGACGTCGTTGCCGGCGTCGTTGCCGTTGTAGAGCGCCCGGGCGGCGTCGGTCGCCACGGTGAAGGGGTTGTACTCGGCGATCGGTTGCATCCAGCCCGGCAGCGTGTCGACGTCGACGAAGGCCGACGACACGAACGTGAGCGGGAACATCCAGATGAAACCCGCGGAGTTGGCGGCCTCGACGGACTTCACCGAAAGCCCGAACAGCGCCTGGATCCAGCTGAAGGCATAGCTGAAGCCGAGCAGAAGCGCTGTCGCTCCGACAGCCTCGACCAGGGACCCTTCGAAGCGGAAACCGACGGCGAACGCGACCCCGAGCATGACGAGGAACGTGATCACGTTGCGTACGAGGTCCGAGATGGTCCGGCCGACGAGCACCGCGGAACGCGACATGGGCAGTGACCGCAGCCGGTCGATGAGCCCCTTCTGCATGTCCTCGGCGATCCCGATCCCGGTGAACGCCGAACCGAACACGACGGTCTGGGCGAAGATGCCCGGCAACAGGTACTGGTCGTAGTCGGCGAACCCCGGCACCTCGATCGAGCCGCCGAAGACGTAGACGAACAACAGCACGAACATGATCGGTTGGATCGTGGCGAAGATCAGCAGTTCGATGTTGCGGGGGATGATCCGAAGGTGACGGGTCGCCTCGGTCCAGGCGTCGCGGGCGATCCACACGGGGCCCTGGGGGACCTCGTGGCGCCTCGGGATGGTTGTGCCCGGGTCTGCTGCGGCGGGGGCGTTCACGGCTGGTCTCCGTCGGGGTCGCCCGAGTCGTCGGGGGCGAGGTCGTCAGCTGAGTGTCCGGTCAGGGTGAGGAAAACGTCGTCGAGGGTCGGGCGGTGGACCTCCACGTCGAGCACGTCGATGCCCGCGGCATCGAGGAGGCGGATCGCCTCGGGCACGATGCCGGGCCGGGTCGCGATGGAGGCCTCGAGGTGGCGGTGTCCGTCGTCGGTGATCTCGCCGGTGCACAACCCGGCGATGGCCTCGCGGGCCCGGCCGAGGTTGTCGGCGTGACGGATCGTGACGGCGACGCGGTTGCCGCCGAGGCGGTCCTTGAGCTGATCGGCGGTGCCCTCCTCGATGACGCGTCCCCGGTCTATGACGGTGATCGAGTCCGCGAGCCGGTCCGCCTCTTCGAGGTACTGCGTGGTGAGCAGCGTGGTCGTGCCCTCGGCCTTGAGTTCTTCGATCAGGTCCCACATCGCCAGCCGGCTGCGGGGATCGAGCCCGGTGGTGGGCTCGTCGAGAAAGAGCACTGACGGCCGGGCGACGAGGCTCATCGCGATGTCGAGCCGGCGTCGCATGCCGCCGGAATAGCCCTTCACGACACGATCGCCGGCGTCGGTGAGCGCGAAGCGGTCGAGCAGTTCGACGCTGCGGCTCTTCGCGTCCCGGCGTGGCATGTGGAAGTAGCGGCATACGAGCTCGAGGTTCTCTCGCCCTGTCAGGCGTTCCTCGACCGCTGCGTACTGTCCCGTCAGCCCGATACGGGCGCGGACGCGGCCGGGTTGGGCGATCACGTCGATGCCGTCGACGGTGGCCGACCCCGCGTCGGGGACAAGGAGAGTGGTGAGGATCCGAACGGCGGTCGTCTTGCCGGCGCCGTTGGGGCCGAGCACGCCGAGCAGCGATCCGCGGGGAACGACGAGGTCGAGTCCCCGCAGCGCCCTCGTCTCACCGAAGGCCTTCTCGAGACCCTGCGCGACGACGGCGTCCGCGCCCGACGTGGCGCGGCCGGCTCCGAGCGCGACGGAGCCGACTGTCATGGCGGGGGAGGGGGTTTCCACCTCCGTGAGGCTACCGGCCCGTTCCGGTCTGGTCGCCCGGATTTCCTGAGTCTTGCGATGAGCGCACCACGGCTCTAGTCTCGCTTTGGTCAGACCATCAGACCGTTACGCCGCGTCGGCGCCCTCGCGGGCGGTGACGTCGTCGATGCCACAGAACCTGCCGCGGAGTGCCTGCGTTGCCGATGAGCCGCCACATCCACGCCGCCCGGGCCGACCTCGAGGTCGGGTCCGCGGTCGGCTGTCTCACGTCGAGAAGGCCGACTCCCGGTGAGTGAACCCTTCGGCCAGATCGAACGCCGCACCGTGGCCGACGAGATCCGCCACGCGATCGCCGAGGGCATCCGCAACGGGCGTCTCCGTGCCGGTGAGGTCCTTCCCCCGGAACGCGAACTCGCCGAGCAGTTCGGCGTGGCCCGGACCTCGGTCCGCGAGGCGATCGTCGGACTCAGCGCACTGGGCGTCATCGAGCGCACCGGCAACCGGGTGCGCGTCGTCGAACACCTCCCCTCGGTCGACGTGGACGTGGACCACCGCAAGACCGCGGTACGCGACATGTTCGAGACCCGCCGGGCGATCGAGGTGGCGGTTGCGGAGTTCGCCTGTTGTCGTGCCGACGACGCCCAGCGCAGCGAGCTCGCCGAGATGGCCGGTGGCTTCCGCTCCGGGCTCGACATCGCCGAGTTCCGCCGGCTCGACCGCGCCTTCCACGCGGCCATCGCCGATGCCTGCGGCAACCGGGTGCTCGCCGAGGTCTACTCGAAGGTCCTCGACGCGCTCTTCCACTCCGGGGAATTCGAGTCCCTGCTCACCGACGACGTCAACGCGGAGGCCGTCGCGGAGATCATCGACGAGTCGGCCCGGGCCCACGAGGCCATCGCCACGGCGATGGCCGAGGGATCGGTGACCGGCGTGGCGGCGGCGGTGACGGCTCACCTCGACCAGGTCGAGTCGCGGATGATCGAGAAACTTGTCTGAGGCCGATGTGCCGACGACCCACCTGAACGCAGCCGGCGACGAAGCCGGCCTGAGGACGAGGAGACCCACACCCCCCATGGACCCGACCCGACAGATGGCGTTCTTCATGGACGAGGACGCGTTCGTCGCGACAGACCGCCCAGGCTTCCGGCGGCGCGTCGTCACCGGCGACGAACTCCAACTGTGCTTCTGGCGCATCGCGGGCGGTACCCCCGGCTCGTACCTGCACCACCACCCCGACAACGAACAGCTCGGCATCATCATGCGCGGCGCGCTCGACTTCCGTATCGGCGGTGAGGAGGTCACCGAGAGGACGGTCCTGGGTCCCGGTGACTTCTACCTGGCCTACAAGGACGTCTGGCACGGTGACAGCGTCTTCGTCGGCGACGAGGAGTACGACGAGTGCTGGATCCTCGACGTCTTCGCCCCGCCCCGCGACGACCTGCGGGAGGACGCATGACGAACTGGCGACTCGCCGTCGACATCGGCGGGACATTCACCGACGTGGTGCTCGTCGACGGGGACTCCGGGCGCGTCGTCGTGGACAAGACACTGACGACCCCGGCCGCGCCCCTCGAGGGTGTCCGCACCGGCATCACCGCGCTGCTGGCAAAGGCCGGTGTCCGGCCGGCCGAGATCACCGCGCCCATCGTGCACGCGACCACTCTCATCACGAACGCCCTGATCGAGGGCAAGACGGGTCGGGCGGGCCTCGTCACGACCACCGGCTTCGGTGACACGCTCCTCATCCGTGACGAGCACCGCTACGACATGTACGACCTCCAGATCGAGTTCCCGGAACCGCCGATTCCCCGGGACCTCACCTTCGAAATCGACGAGCGCGTGTCGGCGACGGGCGACATCGTGGGGGAGCCGACACCGGCCGCGCTGGCCGAACTGACCCGCCAGCTGGGCGACGCCAACCTCGACGCCGTCGCTGTGTGCTTCCTCAACGCCTATGTCAACGGTGCCAACGAGCGCGTCGTCGCCGATCACCTCTCCGCCGAGCTCGGTGTGGCCGTCTGCGTGTCCTCGGAGGTCTCCCCGCAGATCCGCGAGTACCCCCGCATGGTCACCACGGCGTGCAATGCGGCCACCATGCCCGTGATCGGTCCGTATCTCGACGAGCTCGGAAAGTGGCTCTCCGCGGAGGGTTTCGGGGGCTCGGTGCTGATGATGCTCTCCAACGGTGGGGTGGTCTCTGCGGCCGACGCGGCCCGGGTGCCCATCCGACTCGTCGAGTCCGGCCCTGCGGCCGGTGCCCTCGCCGGGTCGTGGTTCGCCCGCCGTCACGACCTCGACCGTCTGCTGTGTTTCGACATGGGCGGTACGACAGCCAAGGCGTGCCTCATCCGCCACGGCGAGCCGGAACTCACCAACTCCTTCGAGGTGGCCCGGATCTACCGGTTCAAGAAGGGATCGGGCTTCCCCGTCTCGGTGCCGTCGGTGGACCTCGTCGAGATCGGTGCCGGGGGCGGCAGCCTCGCACGCGTCGACGGGCTCGGGCTCCTCAAGGTCGGTCCCACGTCGGCCGGTGCCGACCCCGGACCGGCGAGCTACGCACGCGGCGGAACCGAGCCGGCCGTGACCGACGCCGATGTGGTGCTCGGCATGATCGATCCCGAGACCTTCCTCGGTGGGGACATGCCTCTCGAGGCCTCGTTGGCCCGGTCTGCGCTCTCCCCGGTCGCCGAGGGACTCGGGCTGTCTGTGACCGACACGGCCGCCGGCATCCACGAGGTCGTCAACCAGAACATGGCGGCGGCGGCACGGATGCACGGTGTCGAGCAGGGCATCGACCTGCGCGGTGTCCCCCTGATCGCCTTCGGAGGCGCCGGACCGGTGCACGCCTGCGGCGTCGCCGAACTGCTCGAGAGCGACCGGGTCATCTTCCCCGTCGACGCGAGTGTCCTGTCGGCGTTCGGGACTCTCGTGTCGCCGGTGCGCATCGATCTCGCCCGTAGCCGGGTCCGCGCCCTGGGCGGCCTCGATCCCGCCGAACGCGACGCGCTCCTCGAGGAACTGCGTGAGGAGGGGCGCCGGGTACTCGCCGCGGCCGGTGTCGCCACCGACCGGATCCATTTCCGCTACGGCGTGGACGCCCGCTACGCGGGTCAGGGCAACGAGATCACGATCTGGGTGGGCGAGGGCGACCAGTGGCCGATCGACGACGCCACGCTGTTGACCGCGTTCGAGGAGGAATACCGGCGGATCTTCGGGCTCGCGATCCCCGACGTCGGTGTCGAGGTCGTGACGTGGCGGCTGTCCGCCTTCGAGCCGTCAGCAGACATCGAACCGCCGGTTGCCGACGGCGCAGGCGAGCCGACTCCGCACCGCACACGGCCGGTGCGGTTCGGGCGTGGTGAGGCACCCGTGGAGGTCCCCGTCTACCGCCGGGCGACGCTCGGTGCGGGCGCCACGTTCGGCGGCCCCGCCATCGTCGAAGAACGCGAGACGACCGCAGTCATCAGACCAGGCTGGAGCGTGACCGTCGCCGGCGACGGCAGCCTCGTCGCAACCCGTGGAGGGGAGACATGACCGACACCACGATCACTGCAGGCGGCACCAGTCGTTTCGACGCCGTGGAGCTCGAGGTTCTCTGGCAGAGCCTCATCGCCACCGTCAACGAGCAGGCCAAGGCGCTTCAGCGCTCGGCATTCAGCCCGATCGTGCGCGAGGCGGGTGACCTCGCCAACGGCGTCTTCGACCGACGGGGCCGCATGGTCGCCCAGGCTGTCACCGGCACGCCGGGTCACATCAACTCGCTCGCGCGTGCCGCCGTGGCCATGCTCGCGGAGTACCCCGCGGAGACGCTCGAACCGGGTGACGTCCTCATCACGAACGACCCGTACAAGACGGCCGGCCAGCTCCTGGACGTGACCGTCCTCTCGCCGGTGTTCCGCGCCGGGCGGCTCATCGCGTTCTTCGGGTCGACCATCCATCACACCGACGTCGGCGGATACGGGATCGGCGCAGGCGCGCGTGACGTGTTCGAGGAGGGGATCTGGATCCCCATCTGCAAGCTGATGAAGGCGGGCGAACGCAACGACGACGCCTGGCGGTTCATCTTGTCAAACGTCCGTCAGCCCGACCACATGGCGGGTGACCTCCACGCCCAGATGGCCTCGGCCGAGGTCGGTTCCCAGCGCCTCGCGGCGCTGTGTGACACCTACGGGCTCGACGACATCGAAGAACTCGCCGACGAGATCATCTCGCGCTCGGAGGCCGCCACCCGGGCTTCGATCCGGGCCCTACCGGCCGGCACCTACCGGTCCGCGGCGATCCTCGACCTCGCCGACGGCTCCACCATCGACATCGTGTGTGCGGTGACCGTCGACACCGACGCCGGTGAGATCCTCGTCGACTACACAGGTTCCTCCGATGCCAGCCGGTGGGGCATCAACGTCGTGAAGAACTACACCCACGCCTACACGACGTTCACGGTGCGGTCGGTCCTGAACCCCGAGATCCCCAACAACCACGGGAGCCTCGAGCCCATCAGGATGACCGCGCCGGAGGGCTCGATCGTCAACGCGAAGTCACCGCAGCCGTGCACCGCCCGCCACGTCGTCGGGATGTTCCTGCCCAACGCGCTCCTCAAGGCACTCGCACAGATCGCCCCCGATTCCGCGATGGCGGAGGGGTCCGGCGCCGTGTGGACGATGCAGGTGTCGGGCAACCACGACGACGGCAGCCCGTTCATCACGGCCATGTTCACCTACGCGGGCGGGGTCGGTGCCCGCGCCACCAAGTCGGGTCTGTCCGCGTGTTCGTACCCGACGGGCGTCGCCGCCGTCCCCATCGAGGTCGTCGAGGCGTCGGCGCCGATCCGTTTCAGCCGCAAGGCCCTGCGTCCGGACTCCGGGGGCACCGGAGCACAGGTCGGCGGTCTCGGACAGACCATCGAGTTCACCGTCGACACCACCCGGCCCTGGCAACTCAACGCGGTGACCAGTCGCCTCGTCGAGGCGCCCGAGGGGATCTTCGGTGGCGACGCCGGCGCGGCCGGTTCCTTCGAGGTCAACGGCGAGGCGGTACGCACCCAGTCCCGGATCGAACTCGCCCCCGGTGACGTCGTGCGTCTCGAGTTGCCCGGCGGCGGTGGCTACGGGGAGGCCGCAGCGAACGCCCCGGAGGTCGCCGCCTCCTGATGGGGACCGCCGCGCCGCCGCTCGAGCCCGTCGCATTCTCACAGGTCTGGACGGACGCGGTGGCGGCGCGCCCCGATGGGCTGTTCCTGTGTTTCGAACGGTCCGACGGCCGCGTGGCCGAGTGGACGTACGGAACCTTCGACGGTGAGGTCGCCAGGGTCGCTGCGACCCTCCACCGCCTCGGTGTCGGACCCGGCGACACCGTCCACCTCGCACTGACCAACTCGCCGTCGTTCATCGCCACCTGGTTGGCGTGCACCCGCCTCGGCGCCGCGATGGTCCCGTCGGACCCCCAGGGCCGCGCACCGGAGCTCGCCGCCCACATCGCCCGCACCCGACCCGTGGTGGGCGTGTGCGCGGTCTCGGGAGCCGAGGAGTACGGGCGGGGCGTGGCCGAGTCCGGTCACGACGTGGCCGTGGTGGCTGTCGACCCCGACGACGTCGACCTGGTCGCGTTCGACGGTTCAGAGTTCGCCGACTGGCCCGAGGTCGCCCCCACCGACCGCGCCGCCGTCATGTTCACCTCCGGCACGACCGGACGCCCCAAGGGGGTGGAGGTCACCCAGGCCAACTATGCGTTCACGGGTGCGGTGATGGCCCGGCGCAGTGGTCTTCGTTCCCACCACCGCCAGATCGTCGTGCTGCCGCTGTTCCACGCGAACGCGCAGTACTACTCGTTCGCTCCGGCGATAACGGTCGGCGCATCAGTGGCGCTCATGTCGGGTTTCTCGGCGAGCGGCTTCGTCACGCAGTGCGCCCGGCACGGCGCAACCCACGCGTCGTTGTTCGCCGCGCCGCTGCGGATGATCCTCGCCCGGGGGTCCGCTCCGGTCGACGGGGTGGTGCTCGAGAACTGCTGGTACGCGCAGAACGTCACGACGGACCAGTACGAGGCGATCGCCGACCTGTTCGGGTGCGCGCCCCGCCAGCTCTACGGAATGACCGAGACGGTTCCGGCCGTGCTCACCGAGCCCGCCGCCGACCCGGTTCCCGAATCGATGGGGATGGTGACGCCGGGCTGCGAACTCGAGGTCCACGACGCCGAGGGTCGCCCGGTACCCGACGGTGAAGTGGGGGAGATCGTCGTGGGCGGACACCCGGGGACCACCCTGTTCGCGGGATATCTCGACGACCCGGAGACGACCGCCGCGAGCTACCGCGACGGCTGGTTCCGCACCGGCGACCGGGCGGTGCGCCGCCCCGACGGGCGCCACGTGTTCGACGGCCGCCGTTCCGACGTCTTGAAGGTCGCGGGCGAGAACGTCTCCATCGTCGAGGTGGAGTCCGTGATCGCCGCGCATCCCGGCGTGCTGGAGGCAGCCGTCGTGGGGCGGCCCGACGAGGTCCGCGACGAGGTCCCCGTGGCCTTCGTCGTGGCCCGTGACCCCGAGAACCCGCCGACCTCGGACGAACTGGCCCGATGGGCCGAGGCCAGACTGGCGAAGTCGAAGCGACCCAGGAGCTTCACGCTCCTCGAGGAGCTTCCCCGAACCTCCGTCGGCAAGATCAGGAAGTTCCTGCTCGCCGACCCCGAAGCCGAGAGCACCCCCACCCCGGAGACGAGCCGATGACCGACACGACGAACCCGGCCACGGTGTTGACACCCGAGCTCCTCGCGAGCCTCGGTGAGTCGACCACGGACGTGGCCACCGCGTTCACGCTGCCGCCGGTGCTGTACACGTCGCCTGAGGTCCTCGAGTTCGAGAAGGCGGCGCTGTTCGACCACGAGTGGATGTGCGTCGGCCTGGCGAGCACGATCCCCGATCCCGGCGACTGGTTCTCGACCTCGGTGAACGACGAGCCCATCCTCGTCGTCCGCGGCAAGGACGGGTCGGTGGTCGCGATGACCTCGGTGTGTCAGCACCGCGGGATGCTCCTCACCGACGACGACTCGACCGGCAACTGCACCAAGTTCACGTGTCCGTACCACCACTGGAGCTACGCGCTCGACGGCCGCCTCCTCGGCGCGCCGGCAATGGAACGCACCGACGGCTTCGACAAGGGTGACTACGGCCTGCCGAATCTCGGCTGCGAGGTCTGGCAGGGGTTCGTGTTCGTCAATCACGACACGGCCGCTGCGCCCCTCGCACCGCGCCTGGAGCGGTACACGCCGTTCCTGGAGAACTACGACCTTCCCAATGCCGTCTGCCCCGGGACCTTCACCCTCGAGGGTCTTCCGTGGAACTGGAAGATCATGTTCGAGAACTTCAACGACGGCTACCACGCCAACCGGCTCCACCAGTACGTGCAGGACTTCTGCCCGTCATCGATGGCCGACTTCCCGGTGCCGTGGGACGACGAGAGCGGCGTCATGTTCCGTACGAACGGCTACACCCACATCGACGGCGGCTTCAACGCCACCCACCGGGCCATCATGCCGATCTTCCCGAACCTCACCGACGAGGAGCGGATGCGTTCGACCTTCGCACTGGTCCCGCCCACCCTGTGCATGGGCACCGCCCCCGACCAGGCCTTCTTCTTCATCGTGCGACCCACCGGACCGGAGACGATCGACGTCGAGATCGGCTACCTCTTCCACCCGTCGGCGCTCACCGATCCGCTGTTCGACGAGAAGTTCGCGCTCTCCGACGCCGGTGTGCAGGTCTTCGTCCGCCAGGACCAGGACGCGACGACCAAGGTCCAGCAGGGAATGCGGTCCCGGTACGCGGCGCGCGGGCGCTACTCGTGGCAGGAGGAGAGCCATGTCCAGTTCAACCGGTGGCTCATCTCGCGGTACCGGAACCACTGGCCGGGCCGTCACCTCGGAGCCGTGCCCGAGCAGGCGACGGGCTGAGGCGGGGTAGTGAAGGCTGTCCTCTATCACCGCAGTGGCGGACCCGAGGTCCTCACCTACACCGACGTCGCCGATCCCGAGCCCGGCCCGTCCGACGTCGTGATCCGGGTGGCCGCCACCTGCGTCAACCGTCTCGACGTGATCCAGCGCAACGGCTGGTTCCACCTCGAGGGGTTCACCTTCCCCCACATCTCGGGCATGGACATCGCCGGCACGGTCGAGGCCGTCGGATCGTCGGTGACGGCGGTGTCGGCGGGGGACCGCGTCGTCGTCGACCCGTCTCTGGCCGGCGTTCCCGAGGACTCGAAGCTGGCCGGCGTCGGCGACCTCTACGGCAACCTCGGGGTCATCGGTGCGACCGCTGACGGGGGCTACGCCGAGCTGTGTCTCGTCCCGTCCACGCACGTCCACCCGGTACCCGACGCGGTGTCGCTCGTCCACGCCGCAGCGTTCCCGACGACGTGGATGACCGCAGCCCATGCGCTCTTCGACACCGGCGAGCTGACCGCCGGTGAGTCCGTGCTCATCCACGCCGCGGGCAGCGGGGTCGCGACGGCCGCCATCCAACTGGCCGTCGACGCGGGTGCCACCGTGTACGTCACCGCGGGCACCACGGCGAAGTGTGAGAAGGCCCTCGAGCTCGGAGCGGCCGCGGGGACCGAGAACCGTCAGACCGACGTCGCCGCCTGGGTGAGGGCCCAGACCGACGGGCGTGGTGTGGACATGGTCTTCGACTTCATCGGCCCCGCGCTGTGGGAGGCGTCACTGAACTCCCTGGCGATCCGGGGTCGGCTCGTCAACTGCGGGAACACGACCGGTGAGGAGGTCACGATCCCCTCGCTGTCGCACCTCTACCACATGGGCCTCAGGATCCTGGGCTCCGACGGCTACCGGCCCGGGGAGTTCGGGCCCGTCTGGCAGAAGTACCTCGACGGCGACTTCGAGGTCGTGATCGACAGCGAGTACGCACTGGCCGAGGCCGGGGCGGCCCAGGAGCGCCTGCTCGCCAGCGAGCACTTCGGCAAGATCGTGCTCCGTCCCGGTGACTGAGGCATCCGACTCGTGACGGGGATTCTCCGCGGTGGCTGACTCGCCCTACCCCGAGCTGAAGAAGCGGCACACGATGGCCCACACCGGGCGTCCGTGGACCGATCACAAGCCGCCCTCTGCCGCGCCGGTGTGGGCCGCCGTCGAGGGCCTTGCCCGGTACCACAGCCTCGTCGCGGCACTCGAGCTCGACGTGTTCGACGTGTTGGCCGACGTCGGGCCGGCCGAGGTGACGCCGCTCGCGACGAAGCTCGATGTCGACGAGGCGAACCTGGGGGCCCTGCTCGACGCGCTGGTGGTCCAGGGCTTCCTCGAACAGATCCGTGACGTCTACGACCTCAATGACACGGCGCGCCGGTACCTGTGTTCCGAAGGCGCCGCCACGATGGTGGACCTGATCCCCGTCGCGCCCGGCCCGGCGGAGAACTGGACGCGGTTGGCCGACACCGTCCGCAACGGTCGGCCCGCCACGCCCGTCGACGGTGACGGGGTCGACCCCGCCGAGTTCTACGTTCCACTCGTGGAGGGCACGTTCACGACCATCCACCGTGCCGCCACGCGGGCGGACCTGCGCATCGGCTACAGCCGACTGAGGGCGCCGAAGGTGCTCGACCTCGGCGCGGGTGGCGCACCCTGGTCGATCGCGATCCTCGAGGGCTGCCCCGACGCGACGGCCGTCGTGAACGACTGGCCGGGCGTTCTCACGGTCGCCGAGGCGAAGACCGCCGCTCATGGCGTCAGCGAACGGGTGCAGTTCCGCCCGGGCGACTACCACGAGATCGAGATCGAACCGGGCGCGTACGACATCGTCGTGCTCGGCCACGTCTGCCGGACCGAGGGCCCGCGGGCCGCTGCTCTCGTCGCCCGGGCCTTCGGTGCGCTGAAGCCCGGCGGACGGCTCATTCTCGCCGACTACTTCGCCGACAACGGGCGCAAGCTGAACCCGCACGCGGTGATCATGGGCTTGACGATGGCGGCGAGCACCGTCGAGGGCGGGCCGCTGACGGCCCGTGGTGTGCATTCGTGGCTCCACGAGGCCGGGTTCGAGGCCATCCGGATGATCGAGCCGATCGGCTTCCAGTTCGCCTACGTCGCCACGAGACCGGGAGCAGTTGACTCATGACCGAGGACACGATCCCCACCGCCGTCGACACCATCGTGCGCGGTTGGTACGTGGTGACGATGAACCCCGACCGCGATGTGATCCGTGACGGCGCCGTCGCGATCCGCGACGGTGAGATCGTCGCCGTCGGCCCCCGCTCGCAGATCACGGCCGCCTACACCGCCGCGCAGACCATCGGCGACGACCACCATGTGGTCACGCCCGGCATGGTCAACTCCCATATCCACGTCACCGGTGAGCCGCTGACGAGGGGCTACGTCCCCGACGACACACCGTTCGAGGAGAACGTGTTCGTCTGGCTCTGCCAGCTGTATGCGGCCTACACCGCGCCGGAGGAGCGCCTGTCCGGCCAACTCGCCGCGGCGGAGATGCTGCGCTCGGGCACGACGACGTTCCTGGAGGCCGGGACGATCCGTTTCCTCGACGAGGTGATCGACGGGCTGACCGAGATCGGGATCCGGGGTCGCGTCGGTCCATGGGTCTGGGACCTTCCCCCCGAGCCCGACGTGTACCGCCAGAACACCGACGAGGCGATCGAACGCCTCCGCTCGTCGTTGGCATCGCACCGCGACGGCCTGGTCCAGACGTGGTCGATCCTCGTCGGGCACACGACCGCCTCCGATCCGCTCTGGCGTGCCGCCCGGGATCTCGCCGACGAGTACGGGACCGGCATGAGTTTCCACATGTCACCGGCGGAGTCCGACCCCGACGGTTTCGTCGCAGAGTTCGGACACCGGCCGATGATCCATCTCGCGGAACTCGGCGTCCTGCGCGACGATGTCGCGATCACGCACTGCGTCCGGGTGGACGACCGTGAGGTGGCGATCATGGGTGAGGCGGGTGTGAGCGTCGCCCACTGCCCCACGACCGCGCTCAAGGTCAGCTACGGGGTCACGCAGGTCGGCAAGATGCCCGAGATGGTGCAGGCAGGGGTCAACGTGGCGATCGGCACGGACGGGAACAACGCCTCCAACTACTCGGACCTGATGCGTGCGACGTACCTCGTCGCCGGGCTCTTCAAGGACGCCAGGACGGACCCGCAGATGTTCCCTGCCGAGAAGGCCTACGAGATGGCCACCCTGGGTGGGGCCAAGGCGATGGGCGCCGAGGCCGACATCGGTTCACTCGAGGTGGGCAAGCGGGCCGACGTCGTGCTGCACGACACCGACCGACCGGAGTGGCGACCGCTGCTCAACGTCGCGAATCAACTCGTCTGGTCCGCGGACGGGCGCGGCGTCGACACGGTGCTGGTGGACGGCCGGGTGGTCGTCGACAACGGACACCTGACGACGCTCGACGAGGAGCGGATGTGGGCCGAGGCCCAGGTGGCGGGTGAGGCCATCACCGCCCGGTCAGGTCTCCCCGACAAGGCGAAGTGGCCGGTCCTGTGAGCCGGCAACCGATCGACCTCGAACGGAGCGAGCCATGACCGCCGACTACGTCGACGACGCCCTCTACGAAACGCTGCACGCCCTGGCCACGGTTCCGCCGGTGGGTGCCCCCCGGGCCGACCTTCGGCCCCTGGTCGAGAGCATCGTGTTCGAGGAGGCCCGCCTCCTCGACGACCACCACTACAGGGAGTGGCTGGCGCGCTTCGCCGACGAGTCCGTGTACTGGGTTCCCGTCGAGCCGGGGCTCGACCCCCGCGACGGCGTCGCGTACTTCTTCGACGACCGCAGTCGTATCGAGGACCGGGTGGCGCTGCTCGAGACGGGGTGGGCCCACGCACAGGTGCCCGCATCGCGGACATGCCGCAGCATCGCGACGGTCGATGCCTGGCCCCTCGACGACGGGGGACTGTTCGTGCGGTGTGCCTCGACGGTGTGGGAGTACCGTCACGAACGTGCCACGGCGTTCGCGTCGACCAACCGTTTCGTGATCGACGAGGCCGACGGCGACTGGCGGATCCGGGTCAAGATCGTCACTCTGGTGAACGCAGGTGGGGACGTCCCCCCGTTCACGTTCATCCTGTGATGTGGCGAGCCGCGGTGCGGACGCGGCCCCGTGATGGCTGTCCCGACCAGACCCGAACGCCGAGACGAATCATGACTGACACGGCGATCCTCGAGGAGATGACCCATGAGTGAGACAGTGGCCCTCGAAGGGCTCGTGCAGCCCGGGCGTGTCCACCGGCGCGCCTACACCGATCCGGACGTCTTCGCCCTGGAGATGGACCGTGTCTTCGGCGGGACCTGGGTCTACCTCGGCCACGAGAGCCAGGTCCCCGGCCCCAACGACTTCCTGGCGACACACCTGGGCCTGCGTCAGGTCCTCCTCACCCGCGACGCCGACGGCGAACTGCACGCGCTGTTCAACCGGTGCTCGCACCGTGCGTCGGTCGTCTGTCACGAGCAACGGGGGACGGCGAAACACTTCCAGTGCGGCTATCACGGCTGGACGTTCTCCAACCGGGGTGCTCTCGCCTCGGTCCCGTATCCCAGCGGCTATTCCGACAGCGGCTTCGACAAGGACGACCGTGGGCTCCGCCAGATCCCCCGACTCGCCAGCTACCGCGGCCTCGTGTTCGGCACACTCAACCTCGACGCCCCCGGTATCGGGGAGTGGCTCGGGGCTGCTCGGGGGCCACTCGACTACTTCATCGACCGCGTGCCGGGCGGCGGACTCGAGGTGCGCAACTGCCAGCGGCTCGTCTTCGAGGGGAACTGGAAGCTCGCGTGGGACAACGCCGGCGACGGCCTGCACCCCACGTTCGCCCACCGCTCATGGGTGCTGATGAACGAGCGCCGGTTCGGCGAGGGGAAATCGCTCGGGCAGTTCAAGAACAGTCCCGACACCACCGGGATGTACGGCGAGGACCTGGGCAACGGCCACATCATCGTCGATCAGCGTCCCGGGATGTCCCGGTCGTTCTGGGAGACGCAGCGCCCGGTGCCGGGCAAGGAGATCTTCGGCGAGATGATCCGGGATTCGAGCCCAGGGGACGCGGCCGAGGTGCTCGAAATGGTGCCCGGCAGCATGATCAACCTGTCGATCTTCCCGAACCTCCTCGTGAAGGGGAACCACTTCGAGGTGGTCCAGCCGCTCGCACCGGACCGGACGCGGCTCAACACCTGGGTGGTCGCCGGTCGCGACGTCCCCCGGGAGGTCAACATCCTGCGGATGCGGATCGCCGAGGACTTCGTCTCGCTGGGCAACCCCGACGACCTCGAGCTCTTCGAGCGGTGCCAGAGGGGCCTCGCCGTCGGGGAGGTGGAGTGGGTCGACATGTCCAAGGGTCTCGGGGACCCCCTGGAGGCCGCCACCGACGCCGGCACGACGCGTGCGCCCGTGACCTACGAGACGCCCATGCGCGGCTACATCGACCAGTGGCGACGTCTCGTCGAATCCGACGTCGAGCTGACCACGGTGCTCGACGGGGACGTCGACCGTGAGATCGTGGATGGACCCGCGGACGGCGGCGTCGCCTTTGCGGGATCGGAAGCGGCGTCATGAGCCGCCGTCTCGTCGAACGGGTCGAAGTGCCCCGGTGCTACGGTCGTGCGGTCGAGGCGCGCCTCGGGCAGCACGTTCGCATCATCACTCCCGACGGGCCGCAGGTCGCCGACACGTCGTTCGTGGCCCTCGACAATCCACGCGAGGGATACCACGCAGGCCAGACCGTGGCTCTCAACATGTTGGCCGGCACGGGGACGATGCGTCGCCTGACGACGCTGTGGTCACGCCCTCCCTACGAGCGCCTCATGCTCACCGTCGTCGACGACCCTGTCGGCGTGCACTTCGCCTGGAACGGTGGCCGGTGCTCCCGGGGGGTCTACGACGTGCGCGACGGCATCGCATCGGGACACAGAACGTGTCAGGAGAACCTCGAGGAGGCCGTGGCCCCCTGGGGGATCGAACCCGACCTGGTGCCCGACGTCTTCAACATCTTCATGAACACCGACGTCATCGACGAGCGCGAGATCGTCTTCAAGCCCTCGCTCGCGGGCCCGGGCGACCACATCGAGATGAAGGCCGAGATCGACGTCCTCGTCGTCGTCTCGGCGTGCCCGAGCGAGACCTCGGCATCGAACGACCACGACCCCAAGCGCCTCGTCATCGAGGTCTGGGATGTCGACGACCAATGACCCACCACCACAGGAGACGGCAATGACGGTTCGCATGATCAGGAAGGCGCAGGTCGCGTCGAGTGACCGCGCACGGGTGCAGGGTTGGATCGCGGAGTACACGGCGTGCCAGCGGTCCCATGCCTCCGACGGCGTCGGGATCGACGCGTACATGGAGGCCTACGGCGCGTACGGCGTCGCCTACTGGACGGTCGACGCACCCTCGCTAGGTGAGCTCGACGCGTTCCTGGATTCGCTGACCGAGCAGTCCGACTACCTGGAGATCCTCAAGAAGGGTAGTGACCTGTTCGTCTCGGGCATGACCTCGGACACCCTGCTCAAGAAGATCGGCTAGGCGACGCGACACCCGGGGCGGGTTCCGGCGGCCGGTGTGACCGGGAGACGACGGTCATGGACGAGCTGACCCCCGAAGCGCCGTCGGCCGAGGACGCAGCGGTCATCGAGGCCCCCACAATCTGGAGTGGCGGCCTGCTCCCCGTCACGCTGGCCAACCTCACGATCGTGGCACTCGCCGCGTTCGACGGGCTGGCGGTGACGGCGGCGCTGCCCTCCATCGCGGAGGACCTGGGCGACGTCGGGCTCTTGCCGTGGGTCATCACGGCCTACTACGGGGCCTCGGCGATCGCGGTCATCGTCGCGGGTCCACTCATCGACGGATTCGGCGTGCGGCGCACGTTCCGGCTCACCGTCGTCTGGTTCCTCGTGACGTCGCTGATGTGCGCCTTCGCGCCGAACCTGCCGCTGCTCGTGGCCGCCCGGACGGCCCAGGGGCTCGGCGGCGGTCTCGTGATCACCGTCGCCTTCGCGTCGGTCGGTCTCGCGTACCCCACGAGGTTGCGGGCGCGGGCTTTCGCCGCGAACTCGCTCGTGTGGGGCACCCTCGGCCTCGGTGGGCCTGCGCTGGCGGGCGTGGTCCTCGAGGTCACCAGCTGGCGGATCGTGTTCCTGTTGCAGGTCCCGCTCACGGCGGCCGCGCTCGTCGCCGGGTGGACGAAGCACCCCCGCACGCGCCTACGACCCACCCGTCCCCACGTGGACGTGGTCGGGATCGTCCTCCTCGTGGCGCTGACCCTCATCACGCTGATCGGGTTCGCCCAGGTGGGGGTGCGGTGGTGGGCGGTCGGCGTCGCAGCCGCCAGCTCGGTCCTCCTCGTCGCCGCGTACTGGGCGCATGCGGGGCGCAGCGCGGAGCCGGTGCTCCTGCGGCGGCACCTGGCGGCCACGCCCATCCGGTTCGCGCATCTCACCGCGGCGCTCGTGCTGACAGCCGGTCTCTGTATCGACAGCTACCTGCCTCTCTACATCAACCTCGTCGAGGGCCGTTCCATCGGCTTCGCCGCGGCGACGGTCGTGTTCCTGACGATCGGATGGAGCTCGGGGTCGGTGGCGTCGAGCCGCCTGCTCGATCACTACAGCGAGGCCCAGGTGATCATGGCCGGCTCGTCCATCATGATTCCCGCCCTCGTCGGCGGCGCGGCCTTCGTGTTCGCCTCGGTGCCGATGTGGTGGCTCTTCGGGACCTACGTCATCACCGGGCTGTCGATCGGGCTGGTGTCGACCTCGGGGCTCACGTTGCTCCAGAAAGGGTCGGTGGCGACCGAGATCGGACGCGTGAACGCCGCCCACCAGTTCGTGCGCACCCTCGGCATCACCTACGGGGTGGCGCTCGGTGGTTCGGTCCTGTTGTTCGTCGTCGCCCGGCGTACCGGCGATGTGGAGGTCGTCCGCTCGCTCCTGGCCGGCGACGAGGCGGCCGATGTCGCGGGTGCGACCCGTGACGCGGTCGCGTCCGGTCTGGCGTGGGCCCATGTAGCGGGCGCCGTGGTCGCGGTGGCGGCGCTGGCGGCGGCCATCACGCTCCTACGACATAGCCCCTCGGACGCCGACGACGAACGGGTCTCGATCTAGCTCAGGAGTCGTTCTCGCGCAGGATGTCGCGCCGGTGGCTCAGGAGTCGTTCTCGCGCAGGATGTCGCGCCGGTGGCTCAGGAGTCGTTCTCGCGCAGGATGTCGCGCAGGTGGCTCAGCAGGCGGATGTGCTTTCGGGTGTCGAGCTCGGCCACCTCGACCAGGACGGCCCACAGCTCGTGTTCAGCGCCGTCGTGTTCCCAGCGCTTCCGCAGTTCCGCGAGTTCGGTCTCGTCGGCCTTCTCCATCTCCAGGAGTCGTTCGGTCGCCTCGAGGAGATGGGCGGCATCGGAGGCCGTCGGGCGCGCCGTCGGCACATTCGGCTCGATGTCGCGCCACTGGATCGTCGACTCGAGCGAGTTGCGGATACGCCCGAAGATGTCGTGATGGCGCCGCTCGTCGTCGAGGATCAGCCCGATCAGGTAGGTAGCGACATCTTCCGGTCGGTCCTCGACGAGAGCCGCGAGGGAGTCGATCGCCTTGGACTCGGTACGGAGATGGCCCTCGAGGTAGCCCGAGAGGGCGTCGAGACGGCTCGGAACGGTCATGGGCCCACCCTCCTCGTCGCTACCGTTTTCACTTCAGTCCCCGGATGAACGGTTGGGCGAGCGCTGCGGGCTGGCGCGTCCTGTGGGCGAAGATCGC
This sequence comes from Acidimicrobiales bacterium, assembly GCA_040219085.1. Classification (NCBI taxonomy): domain Bacteria; kingdom Bacillati; phylum Actinomycetota; class Acidimicrobiia; order Acidimicrobiales; species Acidimicrobiales bacterium. The sequence continues at coordinate 197,018 of JAVJTC010000029.1, read as the reverse complement.
GACCGTGGCGATGGTCACGATGAACGGCAGTGCGGACAGCAGCTCCGGGCTCGCTTCGTGGCCGAGGGTCGGCAGTGTGAGGCGGAACGAGTTGACGGCACCGAACAGGAGGCAGCCGATGATCGCGCCCCGGAACGTCCACCCTCCGAAGATCACCGCCACGATGGCGATGATGCCCTGCCCGCCGACGATGGTCGACTCGAACCGGCCGATCTGGCCGAGGACGAGGTAGCCGCCGCCGAGGCCACTGGTCAGGCCCGAGACGTACACCGCCTGACGCCGCAACTTGTTGACGTCGAGTCCCGACACGTCGGCGGACTGCGGGTTCTCGCCGACGGCGCGCACATCGAGACCCCAGCGGGTCCTGTACAGCACGAACCAGCACAGCGGCACGAGTGGGTAGATCAGGTAGAGGGGCCACGGTTGTTCGAAGAGGGCGCCACCGATCAGCGGGATGTCGGCGAGGCCGGGCACCGCGAACCTGTGGGCGGCCCGGGAGACGGGCTCGATGTTGGAGTCCAGGAAGCTCGTCAGACCCAACAGGAGGATGTTGAGCGTCAGGCCCACCACGAAGGTGTTGGCCGTCAGGCGGTGCGACAGGTTGCCGTGGACGATCGCGACCGTCAGGCCAGCGCTGGCCGCCATGCACAGGCCCACAGAGACCGAACCCGTGAGGTCGTAGCCCACGGCGCTGGCGAAGGCCCCACCGAGGACCATCCCCTCGACGGAGATGTTGAGCGTTCCGGCGCGTTCCGCGATGAGCTCACCGACGGCCGCGAACACGAGGAGCGCGGCGAAACGCACGGTCGCCTCGTAGGCGACCTCGTTGGAGAGGACGTCGCCGGCTGCTCCGAAGAAATCACCCATGTCGTGGCAGACCTCCCGGGGTCATGTTCGTGCCCTCGTCGCCGCGAGCGCCCGGCGTCGTTGGCGGATGAAGAGGATCGCAGGGGGTATGAGGAAGGCGAAGACGAGCAGACCCTGCACGATGTCGGTGATCTCGCGTTCGACGCCCGTGGCGGCGAGGAAGCCGGACCCGGTCCGCAACATGGCGAACAGGAGCGCGATGGGAATGACGGCGATCGGGTTGCGTCGGGCGATGAGGGCGACGAGGAGGCCGTCGAAGCCGATGTTGACTGCGAATCCGGGGGCGAAGCGGTAGTTCCCGAAGTCTCCACCGGCGAGCATCATCGCTCCCGCCAGGCCGGCGAAGCCACCGGACAGCAGCATGGCGGTCATTCCGAACTTCGTCGCGGAGACACCGGAGCGCTGCGCCGTGCGGGGATTCTGGCCGAGCACGCGGATCTGGAATCCCCACACCGTGCGGGTGAGGACGATCGTGACGATGAGCGCGAGCACGAGGCCGACGATGACCGAGATCGGGAAGTCGTTTCCGAACAGCGTGACATGGGGGAGCCGCATGTCGGTCGCCAGCTGATCGCTGTAGACCGCCCGGTTGGATCGTCCCTCGTCGAAGCGGGCGAGCAGGATCCACGTGTAGTTGAGGCCCCAGCCGGTCAGCTGGGCCGCGACGGTGACGAGTAGAAGTGACGTCAGGACCTCCGGCACCGACCGCCAGTACTTCAGGGCGCCGGCGATGCCGGCCCAGATCGCGCCGGCGGCTACGCCGGCGAGAAGGATCGCGATGAGGCCCAGCACGCCGGGCCCCCCGATGCGGCTCGCCAGGAAGGCGGCCATCGCTGCCCCGATGATCAGCTGACCCTCCTGGCCGATGTTGATCAGGCCGGCCCGGGCGTTGATGGTGGTGCCGAGAGCGACCAGAAGCAGCGGAGCGGCCACGCCCAGGGTCGAACCCCAGCGCCCGGGGGCACGGAGGGAGCCGTCGAGGAGCGCGTTGAGGACCTCGGTGGCCGAGCCGCCGGTGGTTGCGACCAGGACCACGGAGATCGCAAGTGCCGCCAGGATCGAGACGCCGTAGATGACGAGTACCTCACCCGCACCCTTGAGGCGCGACGGGGCGGCCGGCGACGATTCCGTGTGTCCGGTGGGATCTTCTCCGGAGGCTTCGGGAGTCGTCTCGTCCGACTGAGTGGCCGTCACGTCACGGCCTCCTCTGCCTCGGTCACGCCGCCCATCAACATCCCGAGGCGTTCGAGATCAACCTGGTCCCGTCTCATCTCGCCCACGATGCGGCCGCGGGACAAGACGACGATCCGGTCCGCGAGATCCATGATCTCCTCCAGTTCACTCGAGATGAGGAGCACACCGACCCCGTCCTCGGCCGCCTGTCGCAGTTGTTCACCCATGTACTCGATGGCGCCGACGTCGAGGCCACGGCTGGGCTGCGCCGCGAGGAGCACCTTCGGATCGTTGCTCAGCTCCCGGGCGAGGATCACGCGCTGCTGGTTGCCGCCCGACAGCGACCAGAACGGTGCGTCGGGTCCACTCGTCTGGATCTGGAACTCCTCGATCAGGTCACGTGCCCGTTGCCTGATCGTCGAAGGGTCGAAGAAGCCTTTCCTGGCCAAACGGTGGGGGTCGACGACGACGAGGTTCTCCGCCACGGACATCTCGAGGACGCAGCCGGAGTCATGGCGGTCCGCGGGGATCACGGCGATGCCGGCCCGGGCCATCGCCCCGGCGCGACCGATCTCGACGGGTCGTCCGTCGACGCTGACAGAACCGGCCTCGACGGTCTCGAGGCTCGAGAGCAGGTTCGTGAGGGACTCCTGCCCGTTTCCCTCGACCCCGGCGACGCCGACGATCTCTCCGGGATGGACCACGATGTCGAGGCCGTCGAGCTTGCGCACACCCTCACGGTCCACGGTCACCACGCCGCTGATCTCGAGTACGGGCCTGCCCATCTCCACGGACTCGGCGGTGTCGTGAACGTCATCATCCTGTGTGGTTGTCGTGACGACCCCGAGGGCTCCCCCCTCTGAGCGCAGCGACACCTCGCGGCCGACCATCGCCCGGGCGAGGGTCGGAGCGTCGGCGTCGGCGGTGGCCATGCGCTCCACCACCTTGCCGGTGCGCATGATGGTGACGCGGTCGGTGGCCCGCAGGATCTCGTCGAGCTTGTGGCTGACGAGGGCGACGGCCTTGTTCTCCTCGCTGACCGCGCGCCGTAGTACTTCGAACAGACGCTCCGACTCGGCGGGGGTCAGGACCGACGTGGGTTCGTCGAAGATGATGATGTCCGGATTCCGGCGCAGACACTTGATGATCTCGACCCGCTGTCGTAGGCCCGCCGGAAGGTCGGCCACGCGGGCGTCGGGGTCGACGCCCAGGCCGTAGTGCTCGCTGATCTCTCTCACGCGTCTGCGTGACCCGACGGGGTCGAAGCGCCCGGCCTCTCCGAGGGTGACGTTCTCCCAGACCGTGAGGGCCTCGACGAGGCTGAAGTGCTGGTGGACCATGCCGATCCCCGCCTCGGCCGCGTCGAGTGGATCCTCGATCTCGGCCCGGTGACCGTCGAGGAAGATCCGTCCGTCGTCGCGTGGCACGAGCCCGATCAGGATCTTCATGAGCGTGGACTTGCCCGCGCCGTTCTCGCCGAGGATCCCGTGGATCTCGCCCCGGTGGAGTTCGAGATCCACGTGATCGCAGGCGACCACAGCTCCGTAGCGCTTCGTGATGTCGTCGAGGTGGACGGCGGGGGCCGGCGTGGCGCCGGCCCCCGCGTCCGATGTGACTGCGGTCATCGAGTGTTGATCAGAAACCGTACGCTTCGGCTGCGATCTCGAATAGCTGGTCGGCGAGTTCGCCGGCGTACAGCGGCGCCAGGAGCTCTTCGAGCCGTTCCTGCTGCTCGGGAGTGGCGTCGCAGATCTCCACGCCGGCGACCGAGTCGGGGCCGTCGACCTGGAAGACGTACTGGTCGCCCTCGTCGAGCTCGCCCGCCACGATGAGCGGGAAGACGGCCCGGATGTAGTCACCGCCGTCGAACTTGATGGCGAGATCCCAGTCGAGGTCGCTGTCCCGGGTGCAGACGTCGGAGGCTCCGGCGCTCATCGTGATGAGGCCCTCCTCGTTGGCCAGCTGGATGATGGGCTCGTGCGCGCCCCCGAGGTAGGGGTAGATGGCGTCGGCGCCCGCATCGACGGCCACGTTGAAGGCCTCCGTGGCCCCGGCCACGTTGTCGAAGTCGAACGGGAACGCCCCCGTCGGCACGTAGGTCAGGGTGAACTCGGGGTTCACGGCCTCGAGTCCCAGGCGGAACGCGAGTTCCGTCTCGACCTCGAAGTCGGCGGCGCTGCCGCCGAGCATGTACACGGAGTCGCCGCCGCTGTCCTCGAGCAGGATGCCGGTGGCCACACCGGCGGCGTACTCGATGGCACCGCTGTCGTCACGGGAGGTCGCAAGACCCGGGGTTTCCGGATAGCCCGCACCACAACGGCAGTACCAGAAGATGTCCGGGTACTCCTGCACGAGGTCGGGTGCGGCGTCCGCGGATTCGCCCGATGCGATGATGATGATGTCCACGCCCTGTTCGGCGAGGTTCGAGAGGTCGGTGCCGGACTCGTTCGGGTCGATGTTGTCGATGACGATGATGTCGGACCAACCCTGGCTCTCGGCGAACTCTCGGGCGCCGTTCACGGCCGCCTCGTAGTACGCGCCGTCGTCACGGGGTCCGGCCGTGCCGATACCGATCACGACCTCGCCGTCGCCGTTGGCGTCGAACTCCATGTGCATGGGCTCTTCGCCGTCGTCGGTCATGGGCTCTTCGCCGTCGTCGGAAGGCTCCGAGGTGCCGTCGTCGCTGGGTTCTTCGGTGCCGTCGTCGGAAGGCTCCGAGGTGCCGTCGTCACCACCCGCCGAGGTGTCGTCGTCGTCGTCGCCGCACGCGGCGGCGATCAGTGAGAATGCGGCCAGGATGGCCAGTAGGAGCATCAGCGGATGTCGTTTCAATTTTCCCTCCGGAATGTCGTGCGTGATCACGGTTCTTGCGGTGCCACTGCTGCCGGGACCGGTGGTCCACGGCGCCCGCGTGGCGGTCGCCTGTGATCTGCTTTGTCGAATTACCACTCTCGCGTGCCCGACGGTCATTGCCGTCGCGGCGCCACAGTACGTCTCGGCCCTCCTCCTGGCCTGATGGACTGATGGTCTGACCGTAGTCGCTGTTGTAGCGTGACCGCCAGAAACCTGACGAGCCGGTGACACGGGTGGTCGACGATGCGGATCGAACTGACCGTGAACGACGAACGCATCGCAGTCGTGGTCGAGCCCGCGCGGACCCTTCTCGAGGTCCTCCGCTCGGCGGGGCTGACCGGCGCGAAGGACGCATGCGGGGTGGGTGACTGCGGTGCCTGCACCGTGCTGGTGGACGACCGCGCAGTGCTGGCATGTCTCACCCTCGCGGCCCGGGTGCGGGGACCCGTGAGGACCGTCGAGACGGTCGGACCTGCCGATCCCGAGTTGTGCGCCATGGTCGCCGATGCCGGCGCGGTGCAGTGCGGCTACTGCGTTCCGGGTCAGATCGTGACGGTGGCCGGGTCAGGTCTGACCGCCCGGCCTGCCGACGCACGAAACGGGCTGGCCGGCAATCTCTGTCGCTGCACCGGCTCGGTCGGTCTCGCCGCCGCGCTTTCCGCCGAGACTGCGGGCGACGAGTCGGGGACCGGGCGGTGATCATCGGTGAGTGGTTGCGCCCTCTCGGCTGGGAGGGCGTCGCCACCGGGACGGCCCGCTATGTCACCGATCTCGACGAGAGAGACGTCGGGCCGATGCTGCACGGTGCGATCGTGCGCAGTCCCCACCCGCACGCGCGCATCGTGGCTGTCGACGCGAGTGCGGCGCGCGCCGTGGCCGGGGTGGAGGCGATCGTTACTGCAGCCGACTTCGAGGGAGTCCTCTACGGTCATCTCGGGGCCCCGTTCAGCGACCGGCCGGTCCTCGCCGGCGACGTCGTCCGCCACATCGGCCAGGAGGTCGCCGCTGTCGCGGCCACTTCGCGCGATGTCGCCGTACGTGCGGCGGAACTGATCAAGGTGTCCTACGAGGTGCTGCCCGCGGTCACCACCCCCGCGCAGGCCCTCGCCGACGGAGCGCCGCTCGTCCATGGCGGCGTCGTGGGCAACGTGGCGATGGCGCTGACGCGCCGCTACGGCGACCCGGACGCTGCCCTGCGGGCCAGCGCGACGACCGTGTCGGCGACGTACCGCTATCCGTCGACCACGCACCTGTGCATGGAGCCCCACGGGGTGGTGGCCCGCTGGGACAGCTCACGCGGGGTCCTGGACCTCTGGGCGTCGACGCATTCGCCGTACTTCGTCCGCAAGGAGGTGGCCGCTGCGCTCGGCCTGGAAATGGAACAGGTCCACACCCACCAGGTCGCGGTCGGGGGGAGTTTCGGGGCGAAGGCGAAGGTGGGCGAACACGAGGTCCTCGCGGCGGCGTTGTCGATGCGGACGGGTCGCGCCGTGCGGATGGTCCTCGACCGTGGCGAGGAGTTCGCGACGACGCACCGTCGCCACGCGTTCGACATCGATCTCACGACGGGGGCGAATGCCGAGGGAAGAGTTGTGTACCGGCGCTGCCACACGACGGTGGACAACGGCTCGTTCAACCACAACGGGCCCTCGGTCGCCGGCTACGGCTGCATCGTGGCCGGGAGTCTCTACGACATCGTCGGAGCCGAAGCCGGCACCCGTCTCGTGCACACGAACACCCAACCCGGTGGCTCGTTCCGCGGCTATGGCAATGCGCAGGTGACCTTCGCCATGGAGTCCCAGCTCGACGAACTGGCCGACGCCATGGGTCTCGACCCCCTCGAGATGCGGATCGCCAGCGCCCACCGCCCGGGAGACGAGACCCTCACCGGTTGGCGGATCGCCTCGACCAGGCTCGTCGATTGCCTCGAGGCGGTGCGCGACGGCATCGGCTGGGACGCCGGGCGTGCCCTCGGTGGATCCGGTCGCGGGGTCGGCGTGGCCGCGGCGGTCCATGTCTCGGGCGCGCGGGCCTATCCCGGCTCGGAGTACTCCGGCGCTGCGATCGACGTCGACGAGGAAGGCGGCGTCCGCGTCCGCTTCGCGGGAGCGGACCCCGGTACCGGCCAGTCGACGCTGCTCGCGCAGGTCGCGGCGGCCGGGCTCGGCGTCGACGTGGACGCCGTCGAGGTCGTGATGATGGAGAGCGACGGGACCCCGCCGGACCAGGGCGGGTGGTCGTCGCGGGGAACGGTGTGGGGCGGAAACGCCGTGGCCGACGCCGCAGGGAAGGCGGCCGCGCACCTGCGTGGGCTCGCCTCCCTCAAGCTCGGTGTGGATCCCGATGCGGTCGTCCTCACCGATGGCCGGGCATCGGGCGGTGGAGCAGCCGTCGACATCGGGGACCTCGTCCGAGCCGACGAGACCTCCGTGGGAGGTGAGCTCAGCTTCGAAGGTGGCTACCTCGCCGACATCGAGACCATGAACCGCGAGACGGGCACGGGGCACTTCTCGCCCAGCTACTCGTTCGCTGCGCACGCCGTCGAGGTCGAGGTGGATCGCGACACCGGTGAGGTGCGCGTGTCGAAGGTCGTGGCCGCCCACGATTCGGGCACCGTCATCAACCGGGCCGGGGCCGAGGGGCAGATCACCGGTGGCGTCGCGATGGGACTCGGTGCGGCGCTGAGCGAGGAGATGGTCCACACCGGGGGTCGCCTCGTCACGGCCAGCTACCTCGACTACGCCACGCCGCGCGCCTCGGATCTCCCGCCGATCATCCCGATCCTCATCGAGGACCCCGATCCGGTCGGTCCCCACGGGGCCAAGGGGATCGGTGAGATCGTCGTCATTCCCACGCCACCCGCCGTCGCGAACGCGGTCGCCCATGCGTGTGGGGTCCGCGTGCGGGACCTGCCGTTGACGCCCGACAAGATCCTGCCGCACCTCGGTCCGGCGACACCCGTCGGCGCACTGTGGCGACGACCCCGCCGCTGGTGGGTGGAAGGGGTCCGCAGGGCCTACCCCCGTGGTCTGCACAGGTTCCTGCACCGCTGGGGTACCCGTTGGTCGCGTCGCGTCCCTGCACGCGACATCGAAGGGATCGTCGAAGTGGGCACGGTCGACGATGCGATCGCGGCACACAACGCGCCGGGATCGGCCGGGACCGACACCGGTTACATCGCCGGTGGCACGGACCTCCTCGCCGCCCGACGCCAGGGCCTGGTAGCGCCGGTCACCCTCGTCGATCTCCAGTCAGTTGCCGAGTTGAAGAAGCTCGACACAGGCGACGACGGCGACATGGTGATGGGCGCGATGGTCCGGCTCGCGCGGCTCGGAGACGCGCTCGGGTCCGCGGCCCGGGGCCCCGACCCGTTGCCCGGCGACCAGGTTCTGGTCGAGGCCCTGGCCCGTCTGGCCACCCCCCAGATCAGAGAGATGGCGACGGTCGGCGGGAATCTGCTCCAGGGGAACCGCTGCCCCTATCTGCGCAACGGGTTCGACTGCTACAAGCGAAGTGGTCCGACGTGCCCGTGCTACGCGCTCGAGGGCGAGCACCGTTTTCACCATGCCGTGATGGGTGCGCACCGTTGCCAGGCCGTGACGCCTTCGGACCTGGCCACGGCGTTTCTCGTGCTCGACGCGTGTGTCGAGGTGGCGGGTTCGGGGGGACGACGGAGGGAGTTGGACGTCGAAGCGCTCTACACCGGGCCCGGTGAGACCAGCCTCGAGGGGGCCGAGGTCCTGACGTCCGTGCGCATCCCGGTCACCGCCCGCCGGCGGTGGGGTGCCTTCGAGAAACTCGACCTCTTCACCGGCGGGTTCGCGGTGGCATCGGTCGCGGTCTCGCTCGGATTCGACGAAGGGGTGATCACCGAGGCCCGGATCGGCCTCGGCGGCGTGGCGCCGACGCCGCTACGGGCCCGACGCAGCGAGACGGCACTGCTGGGGACGTCGATCGACGACGTGACAACACTGGAGCGCGCGGCGACGGCCTGGGCCGTCGATGCCCATCCGTTGCGGGACAACCGGTGGAAGGTCGATGCGACCGTCGGGCTCCTGCGTCGCATCCTGCGTGGGGCCGGGACCATGAGATCGCAAACGATGACGGGAGACCCCGATGACACCTGAGAAGATCCGCATCATGCCCGAGGGGCACTGGGACTGGTCGATGCCGGTCTCGTTCTCGCAGGGTTGGAAGGTGGGCGACCTCGTCTTCGTCGGCGGGCAGATCTCCGCCGACGAGCACGGTCGCACCATCGGGGTCGGCGACATCGCCGTGCAGACGCGCAACTGCTTCGAGAACATCCGCTCCGTGCTCGCCGAGGTCGGTGCGGACCTCACCCACATCGTGAAGCTCAACACCTACTACTGCTTCGAAGGGACCGGTGAGGAGGTGACGAGATTCTGGGAGGAGATGACGAAGGTCCGCATGGAGTACCTCCCCGAGCCGGGTCCCGCGGCGACAGCGGTGCGGGTAGTGGGACTCGCCTACGAGGACCTTCTCATCGAGATCGAGGCCGTCGCGGTGCTCGGCGGTTGACCGTCGATCACCCGTCCCGGTCGAGGTCGACGAGGGTCTCGGCGAGCACGTGGACCCCGGTGCAGGCATCGGCGATGTCGGTCCACTCCTCGGGGCAGTGACTACGGCCGTCCCTCGACGGGACGAAGATCATGCCCATCGGCGCCATCCGGGCCATGAGCGCGGAGTCGTGTTCGGCCCCGCTGGGCAGCGCCATGGTGGGCTGACCGACCCGTTCGGCCCCCCGCACGATCGCGGAGCCGATTCCTCCAGCCGCCGGTACCGGGCCGTCCCGGCTGATCACCTCGAGATCGGCGACGACCCCGCGCCTTTCCCCCGCCGCCCGCACCGCGGTGGCGAACCGGTCGTGTCTGTCGGCGAGCCAGTCGGCGTCCGCGCTACGGATCTCGGTCCAGAGATCCGCCAGCTCGGGCACGACGTTCATCGCGCCGGGGTGAACCTCGACGTGTCCGCAGGTCGCGACTCCGCCGCCGTCGGACGCGGCCGCCTCGATCGCGAGCACGGCGTCGGCGGCGGCGGCGAACGCGTCGTGGCGCCGATCCATCGGCGTCGTCCCCGCATGGTCGCGTCGGCCGGTGAAGCGCGTCTTGAACCGGTGGACGCCGACGATCTCCGAGACGACGCCGATCGTCGTGGCGGCATCTTCGAGGTGGGGACCCTGCTCCACGTGGAGCTCGACGAAGGCGCGCACCTCGGGCCACCCGTGGTCGGTCGCTCCCGGGTCGTGGCCGGACTCCCGCAGGGCATCGCCGAGGCTGCGCCCGGAGGGGTCGACGAGTCGCAGGTCGGCGGGGCTCAGCGCGCCCGTGACGGCGCGACTGCCCAGACAGCTCAGTCCGAAGTCGTTGGGTTCCTCACCGAGGAAGTCGACCAGCCACAGGTCGTGGTCCAGGCTGATTCCGCCGGCACGGATGCACTCGATCGCCTCGAGTCCGCCGAGCACACCCAGAACGCCGTCGAATCGTCCGCCACCGTGGACGGTGTCGGTGTGCGAGCCGGTCACGAGTGCCCGTCCGCCGCCGGTGCCCCGCAGGATTCCGATCAGGTTCCCGGCGGGGTCGGTGTGCACCTCGAGGCCCGTCGCGCGCATCTCCTCGGCGATCCACTCGCGGCCGGCGCGGTACTCCTCGGTGAAGACGCGGCGTGTCCAGCCGGGGGCATCGGGTGTCGCGAACGTCGAGAGCTGCTCGATGCGGTCGCCGAGGCGGTCCGGGTCAGGGGCTTCGATGGGTGTCGTCACGGCCTCGGCACAGGTCTTGGACTGATGGTCAGACCAACACTACAGTTCGCCCACGGCAGTGTCACAGTGAGGAGTTCGAAGTGACCGGCGAGTCCCCGCACCGATCCCCGATCCCCCTCGATCTGCTACGGGCATCCACCGGAGACGTCAGTCGCGCCGTCGGGCTGCCACCCGGGTGCTACACCGACGACGCCTGGTACGGCTACGAGCGGGACGTCATCTTCGACCACGAGTGGATCTGTGTGGGTCGGGTGGACATGATCCCCGAGCCCGGTGACTACTTCACCGTCACGACGGTGGACGAGGAGCCTCTCATCGTCGTGCGGAACCGAGACGGCCATATCAACGTGATGTCGTCGGTGTGTCAGCACCGGGGGATGTGTGTCACCGCGCCGATCGACAGGCCCAGGGAGCAGTGGCTCGACCTTCCCGGTGAAAGTTCGGGCAACCTTCGCAACTTCCGGTGTCCCTACCACTGGTGGATCTACGACCTCGACGGCCGCCTCGTCGGCGCACCGGAGATGGACTCACGTGAGGACTTCTCCAAGGAGGACATCGGGCTGCCGCGACTGGCCGTCGAGATCTGGCAGGGGTTCATTTTCGCCAGCTTCGACGTCGACGCCGAGCCGCTCGGTCCGCGGCTGACGAAGTTCGACCGACTCCTCGAGAACTACCACCTCGACGAGATGGTCTCGACCACCCCGCAGTGGCTCACCGACGTCCCCTTCGACTGGAAGCTGATGGCGGAGAACTTCATGGAGGGGTACCACGCGGCGCGCCTACACGGGAGTCTCTACGACACCGCCGGGGTGTCGCTCGACGACGAGACGCTCATGACCGGGACCTACAGCCTCTACGAGCCCGGTGACGCCGGCATCGGCGGCTGGGCCCGCACGGCATTCATCGACCGGGGCCTCAACCCGACCCAGAAGGCACTGTTCCCTCCCATCACGACGCTGACCGAGGAGGAACGCTGGCACATCGCCTTCCTCTTCGTGCCGCCCACGCTGCTCCTCGGCATCTCCAGCGACTCCGCGTTCTGGTTCACCGTGCACCCGAAGGCAGCCGGCCGCCACAGCCTGTCGATGGCCTATGTCTTCCCGCGGTCCACCACCGAGATGAAGCTCTTCGACCAGATCCTGCGCCAACACGACTACGGCGTGGAGCTCTTCAACGCACAGGATCTTCCGGCCAACGTCGGCGTCCAGGTGGGCCTGCGGTCGCGGTTCGCGCCGCGGGGGCCGCTTTCGCACCAGGACAATTTCCTCGCACAGTTCAACTCCTGGATGCTGGAACGATTCGAGACCGCCGAGCGGAAGGCCGCGACGAGATGAGCGTGTTCGACGAGCAACACGACTTTCCTGAGCCGCTGGCATCGGAGGCCGATGCCGGACACGCGACGGTCCTGGCGGGTATCGAGGCCCTGCGGGCGCTGCGTTTCGATCCGTGGGGCGCGCCGGATCCCCGCTCGGGCGACGAGTGGGCCGAGACGACGGCTGATCGACCGTGACCGAGCTCCACGAGCACAGCGTGACCGAACTCCTGGCAGCCTTCGCCGGGGGCGACGCCGATCCCCGTGACGCGGTCGCCGGATGCCTGGCGAGGATCGACGCCACCGACGATGCGGTGCACGCGTGGTTCCACCTGACCGCGGACGCGGCGCTCGCGGCGGCGGAGTCGTCGTCGAGGCGCTGGCGTGACGGCACGCAACGGCCACTCGAAGGGGTGCCGTTCGGCGTCAAGGATGTGATCGACACCTCGGGGGTGGTGACGACGGCGGGTTCGCGGCTGTACGCCGATCGTGTTCCGGGCCGTTCTGCGACGGCGGTGCGTCGCCTCACCGACGCCGGCGCGATCCTGATCGGCAAGACCGCGACGCCGGAGTTCGCCTTCGGTAACGAGATCTCCGAGACGCCGGTGGCGAACCCGTGGGCTCTCGACCGCTGGGCGGGCGGATCCTCTTCGGGGTCCGCGGCGGCCGTTGCCGCGCGTCAGGTGCCGCTGTGTCTGGGTACCGACACCGGCGGTTCGATCCGGGTGCCGTCGTCCTACTGCGGCGTGACCGGTCTGAAGCCGACCATCGGTCGGGTCCCCCGGGACGGACTCCATCCGGTCTCGTGGTCCTTCGACCACATCGGTCCGATCGCCCGGTCCGTCGACGACGTCGTCGTGGCCCTGTCCGTGCTCGCCGGCCAAGCCGACGAGGACCCCCGCTCGAGTCGCCGTCCGGCCGACGAGATCCTGCCGACTCCCGGAGGTCTCGCCGGACTGAGGGTCGGTGTCGCCTCGGGCTGGTTCACCGGTTGGGGTGACCCGGCGGTCACCGCCGCACGTGACGCCGCCGTGGAGGTCCTCGGGGGGCTCGGAGCATCCGTGGTGCCGGTGGACGTCTCGCGTGCAGAGCAGGCGGGCACCGTCGCGTGGATGATCACGGTGGCCGAGTTCGCCGCCAACCACGAGGCGGCTGCTGATGACGTCGACCACATCTCGGCTTCCGCGATGCACCGCTTCATCGGCGGGGCCCGCCTGTCGGCGCTCGACTACCTCAAGGCCCAGCAGGTGAGGGTCGAGATCCAAGAAGAGCTGGGGGAGTTGTTCGGGGACGTCGATGTCATCGTGACGCCGGCCACCCCGACGCCGGCCCCGGGCTTCGACCCCGCCGAGGGTTTCTTCGAAGGTGGTGACCGCTTGTGGCTCGACAAGGTGGCGCGGTCCTTCCTCATCGCCAACGTCACCGGCATCCCCGCGATGGTCCTACCGGCGGGAATCGAACGGGGCCTGCCCCTGTCGGTGCAGTTCCTGGGACGACCCTTCGACGAGGCCACGCTGCTGCGCGCCGGTCGCGAGTACCAGCGGGCGACGACGCACCACCTGGCCGCACCGACCCTCGAGCCGCGCCACTGACGGGACGGGTTCAGGCGTCGTCGTGGGCCGCGTCGATGCGACGTGAGGAATCGTCGCCGAGCGCGATGAAGCGGTCGAGGCCGCTGCGATAGACCTCCGCCGGTTCAGGGTCGATGACCTGCACCGGCGGGCGGGGCCAGTCCCCTGAGGCGCCGGCACCCGGCGCCGGCCACCATCCACACGCCGCCCCGGCGGCGAGCGCGGCGCCGTAGGCCGCAAGCTCGGGATACCGGGGTACCTCGACGGGCACCTCCAGGACCGAGGCCTTGATCGCGCACCAGAGGTGGCTGCGCGACGGTGATCCCGCACAGACGAGCCTGTCGAGGGTGATCGCAGCGTCGCCGAGGTCACGCGCGATGTGCGCGAGTCCGAACGCGGTGGCTTCGAGCAGAGCCCGGGCGATGTCAGCCGCGGTGGTCCCGGACCCCAGGCCGACGAGTTCCGCCCGCAGATCGGGATTCCAACGCGGCGCACGCTCTCCGTCGAGGTAGGGCAGCGCCATCACCCCGTTGGCGCCCGGGGGGGAGTCGGCTGCGAGTGCCAACAGAGCGGGCACCGATGTGCCCGTCAGAGACGCCCACCATTCCAAGATCAGACCGTGGGCGGTGACCGGCCCACCGACGATGCTGACGCCCTCGGCTGCGCTCGAGAGGCTGTACATCGTGGCGGGCAGCTCGCCCGAGGCGGCGGCCACACCGAGCCCACCGGTCCGGCCGCCGGGGTCCAGGCCACGTCCCGGCGAGTCGATGCCTGCCGCCCAGAAGGCGAGATACGCGTCCTCGCCGCCGAGCACGAGTGGCGTTCCCGGCGCGATGCCGTAGCCGCCGTCGGATTCGCCGACCCGTGTCGCCGCGGGGATCGGATCCCCGTAGCCCGGGATCGGCTCGAGGCCGGGCCACAGTCCCTGGATGTGCCCGCACCGACCGAGTCGGTGCACGATCCACGGCCAGACCTGGAACGGGGTCGCATGGGGGTCCACCTCCCGCAGCAGCACCCGGTGCTGAGCCTCGTAGTCACCGGCGAGGCTGTCGGTGGATCCCTCGGGGTGCCGGTAGGTCACGGCGAGCGTGCCGTCGGCGTCGACGGTGGTCGGGTTCTGTCCACCGATGCCCACGGCCCGGGCGCGCCCGGTGCCGGCGATCTGCCCGGACACCGCGGCGTGGGCTTCTCCCACGGCGTCGAGCCAGGCGCCCGGATCCGCATACCCGCGTTCCCACGTCATCGCGCCGTCGTAGGGAGTGCTCGCCTCGGCGAGGATCGCCCCTTCGGCGTCGACGGCGATGGCGCGGGCACCGCTGCTGCCGACGTCGACGCCGATCACGTGGTCGCCGACCCCGCTCATCGTCGGGTCACTGCTCCGGCCAGCGTCGGCTCGCCGCTCGGGGTCACTGTTCGGCGTCACCCACGAGCACGCGGTAGACCGGCTCGGTCGTGGCGTGGCGCAGGGCGTCGCCGACCGAGGCGAGGTCGTAGCGGGCGGTCACGAGCCGGTCCAGGTCGGCGGCGAGGCTGCCAGACGCGATCAGCCCGGCGGCGGTGCGCCAGTCCTCGGGTTCCTGGCTGTACACGCCGATCAGGTTGAGCTCGTGGTGATGGATGCGGTCCGCGCCGACGCTCGCGAGGACGTCCTTGGGGAACGCGCCGTACAACACCACGGTGCCGCCGTCGTCGCACAGGTCCAGAGCGGCTTCGACGGCTCCGGCGACCCCGGCGGTGACGAACACGATGTCGCTCCCGCCGGCGCGGTCGGCCAGGTCGTCGGGAGTGGCGACCCAGTCGGCTCCCGCCTCGGTGGCCTCGTCCAGGCGCTGCGCCGAGACGTCGATCACCCCGACGGCGGGGCTGCCGAGGTGGCGGGTCAGCGCCAGGTGCAACCGGCCCATGTATCCGCCGCCGAAGACTGCCACGCGGTCACCCGAGCGGAAGCCGCTCAGGCGCACCGAGTGCACGACACAGGCGAGCGGCTCGCCCATCGAGGCCTGGTTCATCGGCGCGTCACCGGTCGCGAACGCGCTGGTGGCCGGCGCGACGACGAACTCGGCCAGGCCGGCGCCGAACGCGAGGGTGCCGTCGGACAGAGCGCCCCCCTGGGGGCGCTTACACAGAGCAGACCGGCCGCGTCGACACGCGGAGCAGGTGCCACAGCGAGTGAGTAGGTCGACGGTGACGGCGTCACCGATCCGGGGCGAGCCGGGGAGATCGTCCACCTCGGAGCCGACGGCGACGACGCGCCCGGCGACCTCGTGGCCCGGTGCGACCGGGTAGATCTGCTGGGTACCGGAGAACAGGCGGCGCTCCATCGTGCAGATGCCGCAGGCGCCGACCTCGATGGCGATGTCGCCGGGTCCCGGCGTGGGTTGGGCGTCCTCGCGGATCTCGACCTCGCCGACGCCGGTGATGACCGCTACGCGCATCGGTTGCTCCCTGTGTGGACGGATCCGCTCCGGGCGGTCGATCGGGTGGTCACGAGCCGTGCACCGCCTGCTTGAGCCGGCCGATGAGGGCCGTCGGGTCGGGCGAACCCCACACGTTGCGGCCGAAGGCGATTCCCGCCGCGCCGGCACCGATGAGGCCCTCGACGTGGTCGATGAGGTCGTCCTCGGAATCCGAGCGCGGTCCGCCGAGCGCGACCACCGGGGCCGGCGTCGCCTCGACGACCTGTGCGAAGTCCGCCGCGGGGCCGGGGCAGAGCGTCTTGATCATGTCGGCGCCGAGTTCCACGCACAGGCGAGAGGCCTTCGCCACGTTCTCGAAGGACCATTCGACGCTCTGACCCCAGCCACCGGGGATGGCCTCGGCCATGACGACGAGACCGAGCCGCTCACACTGGTCACACAGCGCGCCGAGACGCGTGAGGGAGCGGTGCTCGTCGGGCGTTCCCGGGAAGACCAGGATCACCACGGCATCGGCGCCGAGCGTCGCGGCCAGTTCGGCCTGGTACATCAGTGCGCTGAGGTCCTCGGCGGCCGGGTCGCCGAGATCGGAGATGCCGCCGTCGATCCTCAGGATCAGACCCGAGTGGGCGAAGTCCGCTGCTGTCGAGCGGGCGATGTGGAGCGGGGCGAGAAGGCCGTCGGGTGCGCCCGCTGCAATGGCGGCGATCGCCTCGGCGGTGGGTCCCTCGCCCATGTAGGCGGCATGATCCACGGCCACGAGGACGGTACGGCCGTCTTCGCCGAGGAGTCGTCGGCCGCGACGGAGTTTGCCGGCACCGGTGGAACTGTCGAACATCGGATCCTCACTGAGGTCGGGGACTGGTGGAGGTCTGTCCCCCGGCGCAGGCCGGATCCGGGCAGACATGGTTGCGGGAGTCCCCCGGGGGGTCCTCCAGACGCGGCAACCAGGCGCCGTAGGGCCCCGACTATACCGCCCGGTCGGCTCTGGTCTGACCACGGCGCCGCCCGGAATTCCCGGGGCACGTGAGACCGCGGCCGACGACCTGGGAGGCCACGGGGATGCGTTATCGTCAGGCCCGTGCCCGGTACCTACCTGAGGAAATGACTGTGACACGTATCGATCCGTCGTGGCTCCGCACCGATCCGTACCCGCAACGGATCGGAGGCGTCGAACGGGCCGACGGGAGCCTCGTCGACATCGTCGACCCGTCGACCCTGGAGGTGATCGGATCCTTCGCCTCGGCGACGGAAGCGGAGGTCGACGCCGCGGTGGGCGCCGCACGGACCAGCTTCGACTCGGGCGTGTGGAGCCGCCGGCCGCCGTCGCGGCGCGCCGAGGTGCTCGACTCGGTCGCCGCCCGTATCCACGCCGAGACGCCCCGCCTCGCGGCCCTCGAGTCGCTCGACACGGGCAAGGGACTTCACGGCGCGGTGGTCTTCGACCTCTACGAGGCGGCGACAGCGTTCTCCCATGCCGCCGGCGCAGCGCGCGATCTGCACGGCGACGTGCGTCAGGGCGCGTTCCCCCCCGAGCTTCTGCCCGGCGGCGGACCCGACATGTTGACGATGCGCATGCGTGAGCCGGTCGGCGTGGTGGCGGAGTTGCTGCCCTGGAACGGGCCGCTGCTGACCGGTAGCCAGCGCATCGCCGTCGCACTCGCCGCGGGGTGTTCGATCGTCGCCAAGCCGAGTGAGAAGGCGGTGATCACCCTGCTCGAGTTGGCGGCCATCCTGGAGGACTGCGGCCTCCCGCCGGGGGTGCTGAACATCGTTTTGGGTGCCGGCGACGTGGGTGAGCGACTCGTCGGCGATCCCCGCGTGGACCTCGTCAGCCTCACCGGGTCCCCCGAGACCGGCCGACGGGTCATGGCGGCGGCGTCGGCCAATCTCACGCCGGTCCATCTGGAACTGGGTGGAAAGGCACCGGTGGTGGTCTTCGCCGACGCGGACCTGGAGCAGGCCGTCGGCTGGGCCATGATGGCGGCCTTCGTGAACATGGGCGAGGTGTGCGTCTCGGGAAGTCGCCTCCTGATCGAGGAGTCCGTCTTCGACGACGTCGTCGCCGGTGTCGCCGCGGCGTCGGCAACGCTGCCCATCGGTGATGCCCTGGCCGAGTCGACCTTCATCGGCCCTCTCATCGATCAGGCCCATGCCGAGCGGGTCCGGGGCTTCGTCGAGCGGGCCGTCGGTGACGACGGTGCGGAGATCGTCGGTTCGCCGTCGGTCCCCGACGGCCTGCCCTCGACCTTCGTCGCCCCGACGGTCCTGTCCGGCGTGACCCGCGGTTGCGAACTGGAACAGAACGAGGTCTTCGGGCCGGTGCTCGCGGCACTTCCCTTCTCCGACGAGGACGATGCCGTTGCGGTGGCCAACGGCACGCGGTACGGCCTCAACGCCACGGTCTTCACCCGCGACATCGAGCGCGCCTTCCGGATGACGCGGCGCCTCGATGCCGGCGAGGTCAACATCAACCTCCACTTCTCCCCGGACATGAACGGCGGTCGGGGCCAGCCGCGCAAGTCGAGCGGTTTCGCCGCCGTGGGGATCGATGCCTACACGGCGCTGAAGTCGGTCAGCTTGCAGGTGGGACCGGGAGACGGTTCCTGACGATCGTGGGGGCGGGGGAGATGATCACCCGCCTGCGAGCACGAACGGATCGGCGAAATCCATCCACGCCGTGCCCCACGCCGGCGCACGGGCGATGATGGGCGGCGATGACCGACCCCGCAGCTGACGAGGCGAGGAAGCTCGGCACCTTCGGTGGTGTCTTCACCCCCTCGCTTCTCACGATCCTCGGGCTCGTCCTGTTCCTGCGACTCGGCTTCGTCACCGGGAACGTGGGGCTGGGCCAGATGCTGCTCATCCTGGTCCTGGCCACGTCGGTCTCGATCCTCACGACGATGTCGCTCGCCGCGATCGCGACGAACCTGCGGGTCGGCGTCGGGGGGATCTACTTCCTGATCTCGCGGACTCTCGGGCCGGCGTTCGGCGGGGCCATCGGGCTCGTCCTGTACCTGTCGATCGCCGTGTCGGTGGCCTTCTATGCGATCGGGTTCGGCGAGGCCGTGGCCGGGATCGTCGACGTTGAGGCCCGACTCGTGGCAGCGGGACTCGTCGTCGCGCTCCTCGGGCTCGCCTGGCTGGGCGCCGACATCGCGACCCGGCTCCAGTACGTCGTGATGGTCCTGCTCGTCGCCGCGATCGTCGGGTACTTCGCGGGGGTCGTCCCGGACCTCGACCCGGGCCTGTTGAGCGACAACTTCGGGCGGCCCAGCGATGGCGACGCCTTCTGGGTGGCCTTCGCCCTGTTCTTCCCGGCCATCACGGGCTTCACCCAGGGCGTGGCGATGTCCGGTGACCTGAAGACCCCGAGTCGCAGCATCACCGTCGGCACCTTCGGGGCAATCGGGGTGTCCACCGTCGTGTATCTGGCGGTCATCATCACCCTGGCGATGGCCGTACCCCTCACGGCGTTGCAGGATGACACCTCGATCATGCGCGAGCTCTCCGTGAGCCCCGTCGTGATCGACGTCGGGGTCATCGCCGCCACGCTCTCGTCGGCGATCGCCTCGATGCTCGGTGCCCCCAGGACCCTCCAGCGCCTCGCGCGTGACCGCCTGATCGGGCCGCTCCGCCCGTTCGCCGTGGGGGCCGGCGCCGACGACAACCCGCGCCGGGCCGTGGTGCTCACTGCGGTGATCGCGCTCGGTACCGTCGCCGCCGGCGATCTGGACGTCATCGCGCCGATCATCTCGATGTTCTTCCTCGCCTCCTACGGGATGATCAACTTCGCCACCTACACCGAAGCCCGGGCGGCCAACACCTCGTTCCGTCCGACCTTCCGTTTCTTCGACTGGCGGCTGAGCCTGCTCGGGGCGTCGGCGTGTCTCGGCGCGATCGTTGCAATCGACCCGATCGCCGGTGTCGTGGCGGGGCTCGCCCTCTTCGGCCTCTATCGCTATCTGCGCACCTCGGTGGATCAGGCCCGCTGGACCGACAGCTCGCGCGGTGTGCACCTGTCCCAGGTCCGGTCACACCTCTTGGCCCTCGGCTCGGACCGCCACGCCGACCGCGAGTGGCGCCCATTCACGGTTGTGTTCGTGCCCCGGGATCCCCGCCGGCGCATGCAGCTGATCAATGTCGCCGCCTGGCTGGACGGCGGCGCCGGCTTCACCACCGCGGCCCGCATCGTCGCCGGACGGGGTCCCGTGGCCCGCAAACACGCCACCCGCGTGGAGCTCGAGTTCCAACGTGAGCTCGCCGGCGCCGGGCTCCCCGTCCATGGCAGGGTGCTGCTGGCCAACGATCGCGAGGCCGGGGTCACCGCGATGCTCCAGGCGCACGGCCTCGGAGTGCTCATACCCAACATCGCGCTGTTCGGGTGGTACGACGATGCCCGCACTGACCGGATGGACGGACACGACTTCCCGGCGATGCTGCAGAGTGCGGTGCGTTTCGGCTGCAACACGGCGGTTCTGCACGCCAACTCCCGCGGGTGGGAACGCTCCGGGTCCGCCCGGCGGGAGGAGCCCGTCATCGCCGTGTGGTGGTCCGACGATCGCACCGGGCAGCTGCTGACCCTGCTGGCGTGGATGTGCACGCGGGGTCCGGTCTGGGGCGACGCTGTCATCGAGGTCCGCGTGCGCAACGTCGAGACGGACCACGTGCGACGTCTCGTCGACGACGCGCGAATCCCCGCCCGTGTCGTGGACGCCGACGGGGCGGTCGGTTTCGTGGAGGCCATGGCCGACGCGGACCTCGTCTTCGCTCCCCTACGCCTGCGCCGCGGCGCCGCGCTCGGCCCCGGCGACGTGGGCCTCGACGACCTTGTCCCGCAGCTGGACCTGGCGGTCTTCGCGCACGCCGCGGACCAGGTGGAACTCGACATCCAGCCCGACGAGGGCGGGGTGGCCGCTCTGGCGGAGGCGCGGGACCGCGCGGCGGAGACGGCCGAGCGGGCGACGGAACTCGACCGCACGGCGAGCGCGCGGATGGTGGAGGCCGAGATGCTCCGTATGGACTACGAGGCGAACGGCCACGCCCCCGATGACCGCCTGATGGAGGCCACGGATGCGGCGACGAGCGCGCACCGGGCCTACCTCGATGCCCGTTCCCGGGCCGATGAGGCGCTGCGACTCGTGCGCGAACTCGATCCGGCCGACGCGACCGACGATCTCGACACAGGTCTGTGGGTGCCTGCCCCGACCGAAAAGGACGAGCGCTGACCTGAACGGTTCAGCCGAGTTCGAAGGTCGTGACGGCGAAGATCTCGCCTCGTGGCAGCTCCGGTGTCGGACCGAGCACCATCCGGGCGCACCCGAAGACCTCGGTGAAGCCGTGGCGCTGCACGAGGGCCGACCCGGCGGGGTTGCATTCGGGCACATCGATCTGGACCCTGCCACCGTCGAGGCGACCGCACAGCGAGTAGAAGAGGTCTGCGGCGATCTCGGCATCGTCCGCGAACAAGGGGCCGATCTTGTGGCCCACCCGACACGGCCGTGCCACGCCGTATCCGGCGATGCGGCCGCCCGTCAGCGCCGCCACGGCGTTCCCGCCGGGTTGGGAGATCCAACGCTCGAGGAACCGCGGGCGCGGGGCGGGAAAGTGGCGACGGTCGTAGGCGTCGAGATCGGCGAAGTCGACTTCTGCGGCATCGACCAGGCCGATGGCTGCGCGACGGCCACCACCGGTCGGCGCGGGACCCTCGTAGCGGATGTCGCGGTGCAGGAGTCGGAACCCTCCCTCCTCGTAGAAGGACTGCATGGCGAACACCCCGTCCATCCCGATCGGCGCGCCCGGGTCCAGTCGGTCCAGGAGGAGTTGCCGGCGTGCACTCCAGAGCTCGCGGCCGAGGCCTGCCCCGCGGTGATCCGGGTGGATGATGAAGAAGCCCATGAAGCCGAAGCGGCCGCCGTAGCTCACGATCGAGCCGCCGCCGATCATCTCGCCGTCGAGTTCCGCCGCGATGAAACCCGCCGGGTCGGTGTCCCAGAAGACGTCGGCGTCGCCGAGGCCCGGGTTCCAGCCTTCGGCCGCGGCCCACTCGACGAGGACGTCGAGCTCAGGCCGGGTCATCGACCGGATGATCATGGTGCCGTCGCTGCCGTCGCTGCCGTCGCTGCCGTCGACGATCTCAGTACACGCCGAGCAGGCTCAGCGCGAGTGCCAGCGACGCGGCGATCATGAGGGCGCGCACCCACTTCTCGCCGCCCTTGACGGTGAAGTGCGCCCCGGTCCAGCCACCCGCTGTGAAGCCGACGGCGAGCAGGAGCGCCGGTGCCCACTGTACGTGCCCCTGGACGATGAAGACGGGCAGCGCGATCGCCGTGACGACGAGGTTCACGAGCACCTTGACCGAGTTGGCGGTGACGAGGTCGAAGCCCGCCCTCGTCAGTGCCGCGAGGAGGACGAGGCCCACGCCGGCCTGGATGGCGCCGCCGTATATCCCGATGCCGAAGAAGACGGCCACCGTGAGCGCGACACTCCACTCCGTGCCGTCGAGTTTCGGTTTCGGCTTGCGGATGGACAAGATGATCAGCGGGATCATGATGAGGCCGAAGACCGTCTCGAAGGTGTCGTCGGCGAGGCGGCTGATGGCCAGTGACCCGAAGAGTGAGCCGACGACGACGGGAACGAGGACGGGTACGAGTGTTCGCAGTTCCCGACCGATCCCGAGGCGGCGGAACGACGCGACCGCTGCGCCGCTCGCGGTGAGGATTCCGACGCGGTTGGACCCGTTGGCATCGTTGCCGGGGACCCCGGCCAGAACGAGCAGGGGCACCGTCAGCGAGGACCCACCGCCGGCCATCGTGTTGATGATCCCTGCGGCCAGCCCGCCGCCGACCAGGAGTAATGCCTCCCACCACTCCATCAGTCAGGGTCTTTCTGTCTGGTCCGCGGGCCTGAGGTCACGGACGGGTTCGCCACGCCACGTGGTCGGGACCGAGCTGGCCGACAGAGGTTACGCCCAGCAGTGCCATGTTCCGCTCGATACCGGATCGCAGAAGGTCCACGACGTGGGTCACGCCGCGCTCGCCACCGGCGCCGAGTCCGTAGAGATGCGCCCGGCCCACGAGAACCGCTGAGGCGCCGAGGCAGACCGCCTTGACGACGTCGGAGCCCCGTCGCACGCCGCCGTCGACCATCACCTCGCAGCGCCCGTCGACGGCTTCGACGACGTGGGGGAGCAGCTCCAGGGTGGCGGGCGAGTAGTCGAGCTGACGGCCGCCGTGGTTGGACACCACGATGGCGTCGATGCCGGCATCCGCGGCGATGACGGCATCGGCGACCGACTGGATCCCCTTGATCACGATGGGGCCGTCCCAGACCGATCGGAGCCACTCCACCGCCTCCCAGGTGACGCCCGCGTCGAACTGGCGTCCGGCGTACTCGTTGATGGACATCGACGGGGGCTTGTCGGGTAGTTCTGCACCCGCGACGTTCGCGAACTCGATGGGTCCGCCGCGCATGAAGCTCCACGCCCAGCGTGGGTGGCGGGCGCCGTCGATGACCGTGTCGAGTCCGAGCTGCGGGGGGAGGTCGAACCCGCGGCGGATGTCACGTTCGCGGTGCCCGGAGACGGCGGTGTCCACGGTCAGGACGATGGCCTCGTAGCCACACAGCGCCGCCCGATCGAGCATCGATGCGACCAGGCCACGGTCGCGCCACATGTAGACCTGGAACCAGAGGCGTCTCATTTCCCCGCCGGCCCAGGGGACCGCATCCGACGCCGCCGCGACGTCTTCTATCGAGCAGGTCGCCAGCGTCGAGATCGCGTACGGGAGCCCGGCTGCCGCGGCCGCCCGGGCGACGGCGCGCTCACCGTCGGGGTGCACCGACCGCGTGAACCCGGTCGGGGCCAGCACGACCGGCATCGGTGTCGTGCGCCCGAGCACTGTCGTGGTCATGTCCACGGCGGACACATCGCGCAGTACCCGCGGGCGGAACTCGACGTTGGCGTAGGCCGCCCGGTTGCGGTTCATCGTCACCTCGCCCTCCGAGGCACCGTCGACGTAGTCGAACACGCCGCGCGGCAGGTGGCGGCGTGCCAGCGCGCGGACGTCCTCGACGTCGGCGGCCACGGCGAGATGGCGTCTGACGCGGTCGCTGTCATAGCGGCGGAACTTGAGCACCGACCGCAGCGTCGTGACGATTCCCACGTGGTGTTCAGCTCTCCGATGCGGCGCCGGGCGTGTAGGTGCCCTTGTCGCGCCACAGCACGATCTCGTTGCCCCACGGATCCCGGAAGCCGGCGTGGCGACCGTCGAACTCCTCCCAGTACACCTCGTCCCACAGCTTGGTGGCGCCCATCTCGATCGCCTTCGCGAGCATCGCCGGGGGATCGGCCACCATGACGTAGACCCGCGGGGTCGCACCCTGCACCGGGCGATCTTCGCGGTGGATGCCGAGGTTGGGCTTGACCCCGGGCAGCACCTCGTGGAACTCGCCCGCTGGTCGGCGCTTGAAGCCCCACTCGAAGAGGTCGGCGTAGAACTGCGACGTCGCCTCGGGATCGGGGCTCGGCCAGTCGACGAAGATCACTGGGTTGGGCATGGTCGTCTCCGATTCGGTCGGTTCTCGGGGTTCAGGTCGGTTCGGTGTGGGGCCACGGGCTCGGGATCGTGATCCCGGTCGCCTCGAGCAGTGCACGCTGGCGGTCGTGGGCGGCCTCGATGAGGGCGTCCTCGTCGAGCAGCGTCGAGCGTCCCTCCCGGACGACGACCCGGCCGTCGACCACGACGTCACGCACGTCACGCCCGGCGCCACCCCACACGAGCTGGAGGGCGACCTCACCCCGGGGTGCCCATTCGATACCGGTCGCGTCGATCACGACCAGGTCGGCCGCCTTGCCCACTTCGATCGAACCGACCAGGTCCGCCTTGCCGACGGCGCGGGCCCCGTCGATCGTGGCGAGTTCCAGCGCACGGTGCGCGCCGAACCGCGTCGGGTCGATCCGGGTGTCGCGGGCCAGCCCCGCGGCGAGCGCGGCGGTGGAGAGGATGTCGTGGTGATCGGCCGCGTTGCAGGAGTCGCAGCCGAGGGCGATCCTTCCGCCGGCCTCCATGATCTCGGCATGACGGCCGGCGACGGTCGCCCCCTGTCCCAGGCGCAGATGCGCCCAGGGACAGAACGCGATGGCGACGTCGTGGTCGAGGACGAGCGAGACCTCGAGGTCGTCGATCCAGACGGCGTGCGCGAGCACGAGTCCGGGGAACAGGACCCCGAGTGAGTCGAGGTGCTCGAGTGGGCGGTGGCCGAATTTCTCGCCGTAGTACTCCGGGTCAGACGACGTCGGCGACATGTGCATCGTCATGCCCACGCCGAGCTCGCGGGCCAACTCGGCTGCGCCGCCGAGAAGTTCGTCGCTGGCGAGACTGTGGCCGACCAGCGTCACCCAACCCTCGACCCGGCCGCCGGCCGGCCAGTTCCCGACGAGCTCGCGCTGGGCGTCGAGAACCTCGTCGACGGGCGCCGTGAAGGGAACGCCCGGTTCATCCCAGCCCCAGCGGCCGATCGTGGCGCGGATCCCGGTGGCGTCGAGCCCCGCTACGGCCGAACGCGGGTGCGCGACCGTCCCTGCCTCGATCACCGTGGTCACGCCGGCCTTGAGGCACGACAGGGCCGTCAACGTGGCGGCGACCTCGTCGTCTGCGGGCGTATGGGCGCCGTGGGCGGGGACCGACCACTCGAAGATGGACAGGCCCGGCGCCAGGAGGTCCGGGATGGCGCTGCGGATGAGCGGGTCGCCGGTCAGGTGCTGGTGGGCGTCGATCATTCCCGGGATGACGATGCAGCCGCGGGCGTCGATGACCTCGGCGCCGGGGTTCTCGACACGCAGGCGGCCGGGTTCGCCGATTTCGGTGATGACACCGTCCCGCACCGCGATGGAGGCGCCGGACACGACCTCGCGATTCGGTGCCATGGTCACGACGTCACCGCCGCTGACGAGGAGATCGGCGGGGGCCTGGCTTCCGGCTGAGGTGTCGGACATGGGCACAGGGTAGATCCCCCGCTCGTCGAGGTCCCTGTGCTCCGAGCACGAATCAGTCGGTTCGGGGCCCCCCGGGGGGAGCGTGACCGGTGTCGGTGACGCTGAGGAGGCGGTGCGCGGCGACAGCCGTCCGCAACCGCAGGGTCGTCATCGCGTCGTCGAGGTCGACGTCGAGTAGTGCCCGGAGCCGCCCGATCCGGTAGCCGATGGTGTTGCGGTGCACGTCGAGTGCCTCGGCCGCTGCGACCCGGCTCGCGCGGGCGTCGATCCATACCTCGAGCGTCTCGAGCAGAGCCGGTTCGTTCAGGACGGGGCCGAGTGCCGCGGTCACGAACGTCCGGAGTCGGTCGCCGTCCACATCGAGAAGGACCGTGTCGATCCCGGAGGTGGCGGGCGTGGCGATCAGCCCGTGCCGGCTCCGTGTCAGCGCGAGCAGGATCTCCGCCTCCCTGAAGGAACCCGGCAGTGCGCTGATGTCGCTGACCGTGGCACCTGACGCGGCGACGACGGTGTCGTCACCGCCGACGATCCCGTTGAGGCGCTCACGGATCCGGTGCAGTTCCGCTGACGGGTCGCCGGGAAGGATGGTCCATGCCGTGTCGTCGGTGAGCAGCGTCGGCGTCTCGATCCAGCGCACCGCCGCCGTCCACGCGGAGGAGTTGGCACCTTCGTGGGCGAAGACGACAGCCGAGTGCGGCCTGTCGAGATGAAGGCCGAATCGCACGGCGGACCTGCGCAGTGCCTCGGGATCGCGGCCGGACCCGAAGCGCAGCTCCGCGATGAGCCCGCTCGCCTCGTCGGCGACCACCGCCGCCTCCGCATCGCGACGCGACGCCGCGATGGCCAGAGCGAGCGTGGCCCCTGCGAAGAGCTCGCCGTCCTCGTGCATCTCGTCGTGGGGCATCTCCACTGCGAGGGCGCCGACGCGCCGCCGGCCTGCAGCGACGGCGAAGACCGCCACGGCGCGCCCGTCGGTGGTGGTGGCTGCGAGCGGGCCGTCGTGTCCGTGGGCCGAAGCGACGTCGGTCGCCCGGAGTCCGCCGACGGTGCTGTCGGATGCCGGCGTTCCCGACGCCGGTCGGCTCACGGCGGGACCGGGTCCGGTCGGCTGTGCGAGCACTCCGCCGTGCACCGCGATCAGGGCGCACCGATGGCCGCACAGTTCTTCGAGCCGGGCCAGGAGCGACTCCCATCCCTCCCCCTCGAGTGCGGCCGCAACGAGCGTGTTCACCGGATGCCGGCGGGTCCTACACTCGGCGCGTGACCGCCATCGATCCTGACAGCCCCGCCGCCGAGGCCATCGCGCTGGTGGACGACCTGGCCCCGACCCTCATCGACGTTTCGCGTGCGATCCACGCCGACCCGGAGCTGGGCTTCGCCGAGCACCACGCTGCCTCCCGCCTCACCGAGGCCCTCGCGGCAGGTGGCCTCGCGGTCGAGTCGGGCGTCGCCGGACTCGAGACCGCCTTCGTCGCCCGGGCGGGAACCACTGGCCCGACGGTCGCGATCCTGTGTGAGTACGACGCGCTGCCGGGGATCGGCCACGCCTGCGGGCACAACGTGATCGCCGCTGCGGGGCTCGGTGCCGGACTGTCGGTCGCCGCGCTGGCCGAACGCCTCGGTGGCCGGGTGGTGGTCGTCGGGGCGCCCGCCGAGGAGGGTGGGGGCGGCAAGGTCGCCCTTCTCGACGCGGGCGTGTTCGACGGAGTCGACGCAGCGGTGATGATCCACCCCGGGGGTAGCGAACAGACGCGCATGCCGTCGCTCGCGCGTGCGCACCTGATCGCCTCGTACACGGGGCGCCCGGCGCACGCCTCCGCTGCGCCCCACAGGGGACGCAACGCCCTCGATGCCGCGGTGGCCGGCTACAACGCGGTTTCGGCGCTGCGTCAACACATCCGCGACGACGAGCGGATCCACGGGATCTTCACCCGCGCCGGTGACATCGCCAACATCGTGCCCGAGCACACCGAGGCCGAGTGGTACGTCAGGTCGTCGACCGTCGCGTCCCTGGAGGAACTCGTGACGCGGGTGCGGGCGTGTCTGGAGGCCGGTGCCAGCGCGGCGGGGTGCGAGATCGAGATCCGCGAAGGCGGACCGATGTACGCGGAGATCATCGACAACGAGGTGCTCCTCGACTGCTATCTGACGCACGCCCGGGCCCTGGGCCGCGAGCCCGTCGAGCCCGGCGGTGCCGTGGTCGTCGGCGGCAGCACGGACATGGGCAACGTCAGCCAGGTCGTGCCGTCGATCCATCCCGTCGTCAAGATCGCACCCGACGACGTCGCGATCCACACCCACGAGTTCGTCGCCCATGCGGGGGCCGACAGTGGCGACCGGGGTGTGATCGACGGCGCCAAGGCGCTCGCCGCGACCGTCGTGGACCTCTGGACCGTCGACGGGTTGCTGGACGACGTCCGCGCCGAGTTCGCGGCGCGCTGAGCGGTTCAGCCGAGAACCTGTTCCACGGAGAACTCGATGTTGTTGCCGTCGGGGTCCTTCACGACGCAGATGTAGCCGACGACCTCGTTGCGGTACATCGGCCCCAGCAGCAGGCACCCGTCCTCTTCGGCCATCGCTGCCAGGCGGTCCACCTCGGCTCGTGACTCGACGGAGATCCCGAGGTGGGAGATCGAGGTGAGAAAGCCGTACTCCTCGACGATGTCGCCGGTGATCTGGGTGGGCAGCTTTCCCTCGATGAGGACGATCACGAACGTCGCAGCGCCCTCGGTCGTCCGGTCCTTCTCGTTGGCCACCCAGGCGGTGCGCAGCCCGGTGGTGTCGTCGAAACGCTCGTGGATGACGACCATGTCCGTGTAGCGCTCGTAGAAGGCCAGATGATCGGCGAGGTTCCGCACGGGGAGAGCGATGTGGGTCAGCCCGGTCGGCTGTTCGGTGGGTGTCTCGGTGGTCTCTGTCATGGTGATCTCCTGGGCGATCAGGCGGGCGATCCGACGAACTCGTCGTCGGCGAGTGGCGTGGCGACGTCGCTGCGGACGAGCCGCATGACATGGGCGGCGCGGCCTTCCCAGGTGGTCGGCGGGCCGACCCGGTAGAACGGCGAGCGGAGGTTGGACATCAGGTTCGTGACCATGTCGGTGTCCTCCCTGTTCGTGATCTCGAGTTGCGCGAGCACCTCGTTCTGCTCGTCGATGTCGGTCGTGAAGCCCCAGATGCGCGAGAACAGCCGGGTACGGTCCGGTGCGATCGGGTCGGCCCGCACGACGATCAACATGTTGCCGTACGGCAGCGGCGTCAGGTTCGGGTAGATGAAGTCGGCGTAGTGGCCGGTGCGTTCCGTCTCGGCGAGGTCGGTGCGACCGCCGGACGGGTCGTCCACCTCGACGATGTGGGGCTTGTAGCCCGAACACGTCCGTCCCTCGAAGCGCACGATGGTGTCGAGGCTCTTGCGGACGTCGTTGAGGCGACGGTGCACGAACCGGACGTGGTAGTCGTCGTTCGAGTTCTCGCAGAAGGCCTTCCAGTTGATCGGGTAGGTCTGGTCCAGGTCACGGTGGAAGCGGTGCATCCCGCCGAACCCGTAGCGGTCGTAGCGCTGTGCGAACGGTGCGATCCACTCGTCGAAGGTGGGCGCCCGGCGCGACAGGCAGCCGAAGACGAGCTTGTCCCAGGCGATGTGGATGCGGATCTCGACCAGGCCGTACTCGTCCGTGTCGATGCCGTCCGGGTACATGCGGGGCTTGTCGGGGATGCCGACCAGGGTCCCGTCGATCGAATAGGCCCAGTTGTGGTACGGGCAGGTCAACGTCTTTCCGCAGTTGCCCAGCGGCTCGCTGACGATCGACGCGGCCCGGTGCCGGCAGTTGTTCAGGAAGCCGCGTATCGACCCGTCCGCCTGGCGGATGACGATGACCGGCTGGTAGCCGATCTGTCCGGTGAGGTAGTCGCCGGGTTCGGTGAGGTCCTCGGTGTCGCCCAGCCACACCCATGAGCGGCCGAAGACCCGCACCATCTCCAGGTCGAAGAGATCACGGTCGAAGACCTCGTAGGGCTGGAGCATCGGCGAGTCCGGTGTCGGTGGTACGAGGCCGGAGGTCTCGTCGACGAGTTGCGGAGCGGTCGGAATACCGATGTCAGTCGCCATCGTCCGAGCCTATTGCGTGGGACGTCGCCACTCCATGTGCTGAGAGCACAAGATCGCTCAGTCGGAGTTGCCGACCCCGGGGTTCACGGTGTGGGGGAGTGGCTCACCGGCAAGTCCGGCGAGAAGGTTCGTCACAGCACGCTCGGCCATCAGCGTCCGGGTGGGGATGGTGGCCGATCCGAGATGCGGGATGACCACGCAGTTCGTCAGCGACGGAAGTGGCGAGTCGGCCGGCAGCGGTTCGATTTCGGTGACGTCGAGTCCCGCGCCGGCGATCGTGCCGTCCTGCAGCGCCGCGACCAGTGCCGTCTCGTCGACGACGGGTCCGCGGGCGGTGTTGACGAGGGTGGCCGTGGTCTTCATCGCAGCGAGGGCGTCCGCGTCGATCAGGTGACGGGTCTCGGGGGTGAGCGGGCAGTGCAGCGAGACGATGTCGGCCCGGCGCAGCAGGTCCTCGAGGCTCACCGCGGTGACGTCGGGGTCATCGGGTGGGGTGCGGGTGTGGACGAGGATCTCCATGTCGAACCCGCGGGCCCGGCGGGCCACGGCCTGCGCTATCCGGCCGTATCCGATCAGCCCGAGGGTCTGACCCGCGACCGGCTGGCTGACCATGAACTCGGGGTACCAGGGGACCCATCCGCCCGAACGCACGAGGTCCACACCCTCGACGAGGCGACGGCGACTGGCGAGGATCAGGGCGAAGGCGATGTCGGCCGTCGCGTCGGTCAGGATCCCCGGCGTGTGACCGACGGGGATGCCGCGCGCCGTCGCGGCCGCGACGTCGATGTTGTCGACGCCGACCGCCATGTTCGACACCACCCGCAGGTCCGGTGCGGCATCGAAGACGGCGTCGTCGACGCGCTCGGTCAACATGGAAAGCAGGCCGTCGCAGCCCGCCACCCTGCGCACCACCTCGTCGCGCGGCGGCGGCGTGATGTTCTCCCAGACGTCGACGTCGAGGCCGGGGGTCGCACGCAGCGCGTCGATCGTGTCGCCGGGGAGGGTGCGGCTGACGAAGACCTTCATCGGTGCACGCTCAGCCGTACAGGCCGGTTCCGGTGGCGTCGCCCGAGCGGACGTGGGCGAGTTGGGCCTGAGCGGTCATGCGGATGGCGGTCGTGTCCATCGCGATGGTGAGCATGCGGAAACCCTCGGCGGCGAGCGAGGCGCCGTGTTCGCCCCCGGCGGTGTGGATGCCGGGGATGACGCCGTGGCGTTCGCACATCTCGCGCACCGCCGACATGGCTGAGACGTGCCGGTCGTCGCTGAACCAGCCGTCGCGGGGCACTCCGAGGGAGACGGCGAGGTCCGCCGGGCCGATGTAGACGGCGTCGACGCCCTCGGTGGCGCAGATCTCATGGGCGTGTTCGACGCCGGCGACCGTCTCGATCATCACGATGCACATGTTCTGGCGGTTGGCGTGATGGGTGTCGGAGCCGATGAGCATGCCCGCTCGTACCGGCCCGAAACTCCGGGCTCCCTGGGGGGCGTAGCGCACGGCCCTCACGGCGCGTGCCGCGTCGTCCGCAGACTCGATCATCGGGAAGATGACGCCCTCGGCGCCGGCGTCGAGGGCTTTGGCCGCCCAGCCCCCCGCGATGTCGGGGACCCGCACCAGCGGCGTCGTGTCGGCGAACCGCATGGCCTGGAGCATCGGCCACATCGAGTCGTACCCGATCAGCCCGTGCTGGGTGTCGATGCAGACGTAGTCGAAGCCCTCGTCGGCGAACACCTCCGCGGAGTAGGTGGACGGTGTGTTGCAGAACGCGCCGAACGCGGTGCCGCCGTCGTCGAACATCGCGCGTAGGCGGTTCTCCTTCACCGACCTACCCGTGGCCTTCGTCGGGCGTCGCGCCCCATTCGATGACCTGGACCAGGTTGCCGTCGGGGTCCGCGACGGTTCCGATCAGCCCGAAGGGCATCTGTTCGACCGGGCGCTCCCAGACGACGCCCTGACCCTTCAGGTGGGCTTCGATCGCGCGGCAGTCGCCGACGTCGAGGTTGAGGATGATCCGGTGCGGGTCGGCGGTCGGTCCCGAGACCTTGTCGTGCTCCTCGACGAAGACCTGGCAACCCCCGAAGACGAAGGCTCCCATGTCGTTCTCCTCGGGCGAGAAGCAACGGCGGTACCAGTCCTTCATCTCGTCCACGTTCGACGATCCGATCAGGATGCTGCCGAGGTTCGGTGCGCTCATGAGGTTCCTCCCTGTCTGGTGTTTCTGCGTGCCCCCGGGTCCAGGCCCGGCGGGTCGTACTGGCGATCAGCGGGGTTGACGTCGCGACCGGGAGCGACGATCTCGTCGATGCGGTCAAGCGTGGCGGCGTCGAGGCGTACGTCGGCGACCTCGAGCAGGCCCGCTAGTTGTTCGGGTGTGCGGGGGCCGATCAGCGCGGCGGAGATGTCGGGGTGGGCGAGGACGAAGCCGGTCGCGAGGCCGAGCAGCGAGATGCCGGCATCGGCCGCCACCTCCACGAGCGCCTCGACGGCGTCGTGTTTGGGGTTGTCGGCCCCCCAGTCGAAGTGGTCGGCCTCGCGCACCGCCCGCGACGTGGCATCGGGGTCGACGTCGCGTCGGTACTTGCCGGTGAGCCATCCGCCGTTGAGCGGAGACCAGACGATCGTGCCCATGCCGTGGCGACGACAGGTCGGCAGGACGTCGCGTTCGATGCCGCGCACGAGAATCGAGTACGGGGGTTGTTCGACGCGGGGAGGTACAGCCTTGCGTCGGTCGGCCACCCACTGGGCCTCGACGAGCCACTCCGCAGGGAAACACGACGTGCCGATCATGCGGATCTTGCCGGCCCGGACGAAGTCGTCGAGCGTGTCGAGGGTGTCGGTGAGGTCCGTCGTGTGGTCGATGCGGTGCAGGTGGTAGATGTCGAGATGGTCGGTGCGGAGCCGGCGCAGCGAGTCGTCGAGGGCCTTCGTCAACCAGCGGCGTGACCCACCTCGTGTGTTCACGTCGTCGCCCATCGGGTTGAACGCCTTGGACGACAACACCACGTCGTCGCGGCGGCCCTGCAGTGCGCGGCCGAGGATCTCCTCGCTGTGGCCGGCGTCGTAGACGTCGGCGGTGTCGAACAGGTTGATGCCGGCGTCGAGGGCGACATCGACCATCGCGTGGCACTGCGCCTCGTCGCTGTTGCCCCAGGCACCGAACATCATCGCCCCGAAACCGAAGGCGGACACCTTCACGCCGGTTCGTCCGAGGGGGCGGTACTCCATCAGCTCGCGTCCGGGATCTGGTCGGTGAACACCTTCGAGTCCCAGTAGTCCACGCGACGGGTGATCTCGCCGTCGACGACGTCGAACCACATCGTGCCGGGAACCGTCACGGGGTGTTCGCCCTTCCAGCGGGCGGTCATCTCGTAGGCGACGACGACGGTGGTCCCGTCGACGACGGTCTGTCGGACGTCGTAGTGCACTCCCGCCATGTCGGCGAGGAAGTTCGGAAGTCGGCGGCGGTACTCGTCGCCGCCGGTGAAGCCGTGGCCGAGAGCGGCGGTGTGGACGCTCTCGAAGTCCGCGCTGACGTGTCCGGCGATGGCCTCGGGGTTTCCGCTGTCGAACGACGCCATGTAGGAGGCGACGACACCGGCCGGGTCGGAGGTACTCAGGACCCCCACACCTCCTGGGCCTTCACGTAGACACCCTGGTCGTAGGAGAACTCGATGGTGTTCCCGTCGGGGTCCTTCACCATCGTGATGTATCCGATGGGACCTGGCATCTGGGTGGGTTCCATGCCGAGGCACCCGGCCGCGCGGGCCCGCTCGGCCATCTCGTCGATTGCCTCCCGGGACGTCAACTCGATGCCGAGGTGGGCGAATGGAGCCAGGATCTCCTGGGGGGCATCGGCGAACGGGTCGGTCTCCGGAAAGAACTGTGCGACGACGAGGATGAAGGGATTCTCGACCGTCTCGGGTTGACCGAGCCAGGCGCCGTGGCCCATCTCGTCGGTGCGCCGGTCCAGCAGCTCCAGCGGGGTGAACGTGGTGTACCAGTCGATCGTCGCGTCGATATCTCGGACCCGCAGGGCGATGTGGGTCCAGCGTGGCGCAGGGGGATGCGCCGCGTTCACCGGCTCCTCACTCACGTGTGAAGCCCTCGGGGATCGCTCCGTCGGCGCCGGGCTTGCCCCACAGGACACACGTGATGCCCCAGGGATCGGTGAAGGCGGCGTTGATGCCGTTGAACTCGGCCCAGTAGTGGTCCCGCCACTGGACGGTCGCGCCCAGCGCCACCGCCCTCTCGAGGATGGCGTCGATGCTGTCGTCGTCGCTCACGAGGATCCAGAAGCGGGTGGACCGGCCTTGGTCCGCGGTTGCGATGGTGCGTGGCTCGACTCCGGCCGGGTCCGGATGGGGGCGGGCGTTGGCGGCGTCGTAGATCCCCATGTGGAGGTTGCCGATGCCCGACGGCGACCCGTCCTCGAGTGGGAATTCCCCACCGGGGACGGCGCGGTGGAACACACCCTCGGGGCGGCCTTCCACCTCCCAGCCGAAGACCTCGGCGTAGAACCGGGCGGTGGCCGCCGGGTCCGGGCTCGGGAAGTCCACGAAGATCAGGGTGTTCGGCTTGGTCATGGGTCACCTTTCGTCAGCGGCCGCGACCCTAGCAGTGGTCTGATGGTCAGTCCAAGGGTCGTATCCGGGCGCGAACGGGCAGGTCAGACAGTGCGTAGTGGCCAGCGGGCGGTCACGGGTAGGCCCGCCCGTCGGGCGTGGTCTGCCGCTGCGGTGGCGAGGCGGTCCCGCAGCTCCGCACCGTCGACCGTCGTGCAGACGCCGTCGGCGACGACCGGTCGGCCGGCGACGATCACGTCGGACACGGAACGGCCGTCGGTCGCCCAGACGAGTTGGTTGACGACGTCGTCCGCGAGCGGGTTGAGCTCGATCCGGGTGCCGTCGTGGATCACCAGGTCGGCCTGCTTGCCCACTTCGATGGAGCCGATCTCGTCGGCCATCCCGATCGCGGCCGCGCCCCCGATGGTCGACATCTCGAACACCGCGTGGGCGGTCAGCGCGGCGGGGTCCCTCGCCACGTCCTTGGCGAGCCCCGCAACCACCGCCGCGGTGCGCAGCGGGTCGATCGCGTCGCCCGCGTTCTCGGCGTCACAGCCCAGGCCGACCCTGATGCCCCGGCGCAGCATCTCGACGTGACGCCCGGCTCCGGTCACGCCGCTGGCGAGTCGCAGGTACGCCCACGGGCAGTAGGCGACCGCGGAAGACGTGCGCTCCAGTACAGCGATCTCCTCATCGTCGAGGTGCACGGCATGGGCCAACAGGACATGGGGGCCGAGGGCCCCGAGCCGTTCGAGGTGTACGAGCGGACGCACCCCGTGGCGCTCGAGGTAGGAAGCGGCGTCGCGGTCGCTCGGGGAGATGTGGAACGTGAGCCCGACGCCCCGCTCCGCTGCCAGTGCGCTCGCCCGTGTCACGAGCTCGTCGCTCATGAGGTCGTGACCGACGAGCGTGACCCAACCCGTCACGAGGCCGCCCGGCGGGTTGGCGGCGAGCACCGCCTCCTGGCGTGCCAGCACCTCGTCGGGCGGCGCGGCGAACGGGGCGTCGTCGACGTCCCAGCCCCACGTTCCGATCGTCACGCGTGCGCCCACGGCCCGGGCGGCGGCTGCAACCCGGTCAGGATGGGCGACGGTGCCGGCCTCGATCGTCGTCGTGTACCCGTTGGCGACGGCCTCGGCGAGGCCTGCGAGTGCGGTCACCTCGTCGTCGTCGCCGGTGTGGTGGGCGTGGGCGGGCACCGCCCAGTCGAAGATCGCGACGTGTCCCTCGATGTCGTCGGGGATCGCGGAACGCAGGAGGCGGTCGCCGGTCAGGTGCTGGTGGCAGTTGACGTAGCCCGGCACGACGATCGCGTCCGGGCCACCGACCACCGGGGTGCCTGGGTGGCGCGCCGTGAGCTCACCGGCACCGCCGATGTCGCTGATCCGACCGTCGGTCACGGCGACAGCGGCGTCGACCAGTACCTCACGTGCCGGATCGACCGTGACGACCCGGTGTCCCACCACGAGGAGGTCGGGTTCAGGTACGGCATCGATCGCTCCCATGGACGCGGACACTAGCTGTACCGTTCAGTGCATGGACACGTTCGTCGACAGCCCCGTCCTCGCCGGTCACTGGTACGCGGTCGCGCGCAGCTCGGAGGTGTCGCCTGGCCCTGCCAAGGTCACGCTCCTCGGAAGCGACTACGTCGTGTGGCGCGACCCCGACGGGCAGCTCACCGCCGCCCCGGACCGCTGCCCCCACCGCGAGGCGCCGCTGTCCGCGGGGTGGGTCACCGACGGGTGTGTCGTGTGTCCCTATCACGGGTTCACGTTCGAGACCGGCGGCCGTTGCGTGCGGGTCCCGTCTTCGCCGGAGGGCTCGAAGATCCCGCCGAAGGCCCATCTTTCGACCGTTCACGTCACCGACCGCTACGGCCTCGTGTGGATCTGTCCCGGTGAGCCCACCGTCGGTATCCCCGACATCCCCCAGGAACTCGACGACTCCTACCGCCGGATCAACAACCCGGTCGAGGTCTGGCAGACGTCGGCCACGCGCATGGTCGACAACTTCCTCGACATCTCCCACTTCCCCTTCGTGCACACCGGCACGTTCGGCGAGGGGACCGAGACCGTCGTGCCGAAGATCGAGCTGGAGGAACTGCCCGACGGGTTCTACGGCTACGCCTACGACGTCACCGTCAACAACCCCCAGTCCGCGTCCGCCGCGTCGGCGGCGAAGGCCACCACGAAGGTTCTGACCCGTCACATGTCGTCGGGCTTCATCCTCCCCTTCGTGTGCCGTTCGACGATCCGCTACGAGACCGGCATGGACCACATCCTCCTGCTGCTGTCCACCCCGGTCGATGACGTCACCTCGTACTTCACGTTCGTCGTGTGGCGCAACGACGATTTCTCGGCGCCGGCCGACGAGATCGTCGCGTTCGACCGGGCGATCGGCGCCGAGGACAAGGCGATGCTCGAGCAACTCGACGGCGTGCTCCCCTTCGACCAGCAGGCGACGGTGTCGGTCCAGTCGGACAAGCCGTCGGTCGAATGGCGTCGCCGCTTCGTGAAGCTGTTGGCCGGGGACTGACGGAGCCCGGCTCAGGACGCGAGGAAGGCGTCCACTTCGGCCGACGTCGGCATCGAGGACCCCGCGCCCGGTCGTCCCACTGACAGCGCGGCGGCGGCGTTGGCCCTGGTGACGGCTGCCTCCAGCCGGCTCGTCCAGTCGGGCCCGGCGAGCGCCGCGGCGAGGTTGCCGACGAAGCAGTCACCTGCGCCGGTCGTGTCGACGACGTCGACGTCGTGCGCGCCGACCTCGAAGGTCGTGTCGCTCGTCACAACGACCACGCCGTGCGCTCCCAGGGTGACCACGACGGCGCGCGGACCTCGTTCCATCAGCCGTCGGGCCGACGCCACGACGCTGCCGGAGCCGCCCAGTGTCGCCACCTCGTGTTCGTTGACGACCAGGACGTCGACCGCGTCGAGCGAGGCGATCTCCCCGTCGGGAGCGGGAGCCGGGTTCAACACGGTGGTTGCCCCGGCGAGATGGGCCGCTGCCATCGTCGAGAGGGTCACCCCGAGTGGGATCTCGGCCTGACCGACGACGACGTCGTCGCCGCTCCAGGCACGGGCCGGTTCGCTCACCAGCGCATTGGCCCCCGGAACCACGACGACGGTGTTGTCACCGTCGGCGACGACGATGAGTGCTGTCCCCGTCGGTGCGGGGACCGTGACGATCAGCGCGGTGTCCACCCGTGCCCGCGCGAGCGTGTCGACCATGAACCGCCCGGCCGGGTCGTCGCCGACCGCCCCGACCATCGCCGTGGGGGCGCCCGCCCGTGCCGAGGCGAGGGCCTGGTTGGACCCCTTGCCGCCCGGGTGGTTCTCCAGGCCTGCGGCGAGGATCGTCTCGCCGGTCACCGGATGGTGGGGGGCGCCGGTCGCGACGATGTCGTAGTTGATGGACCCGACGACGACGATCACGGAGCCGACTCTAGGCCAGCAGCGAAGGGCGGGACCCGGTACTGTCCGGCCATGCGCTTCGGATTCAAGACCAGCCCGCAGATGACCACCTGGGACGACATGCTCGCCGTCTGGAAGGCGGCCGACGACATCGAGGTGTTCGAGTCCGGGTGGAACTTCGACCACTTCTACCCGATCTTCACCGACGACCCCCACGGTCCGTGCATGGAGGCCTGGGTCACCCTCACGGCGCTCGCCCAGGAGACGAGCCGTCTCCGCGTGGGCTGCATGGTCAACGGGATGGTCTACCGGCACCCGGCGGTCTTCGCGAACATGGCGGCCACGCTCGACATCACCAGCGGCGGCCGGCTCGAACTCGGTGTCGGCGCCGGCTGGAACGAGGAGGAGTGCGAGGCGTACGGGATCGATCTCGGCACGCTCACCGAGCGCTTCGACCGCTTCGAGGAGTCCCTCGCCGTGTTGACCGGTCTCTTCGAGAACGACACGACGGACTTCTCCGGGAAGTACTTCACCCTGAAGAACGCGGCACTGAACCCGAAGGGGCCCCAGACGCCGCACCCGCCCATCTGCATCGGCGGGGCGGGGGAGAAGCGGACCCTGCCGCTCGTTGCGAAGTACGCGCAGCACTGGAACTTCCCGGGGTTCGAGCCCGACGAGTTCGTCGCCACGCGTGAGGTCCTCCACGCACGTTGTGCGGACATCGGCCGTGATCCCAGCGAGATCATGACCTCCCAGCACCTCGTCTACACGGCCGACACGAGCGTCGGCGAGCTCGCGGAGAAGGCGCAGGCCCAGTCCGAGGTCGGACTGGACCTGTCGATCGTCTACCTCGCACCGCCGCACTCGCCGGCGGTACTCGAGCCGCTGGCCGAGGCGCTATCGCAGGTCGACTGACCGGCGTTGGCGCCCCGCAGTATCAGGACTCCCGCAGGCCCGCCTCGACGAGAAGCGGGCGGAGGACCTCGTCGAACTGGGCGAGGCCGGCCTCGTAGTCGACCCAGCTGATGGAGATTCCGTCGAGGCCCGCGTCGGAGAAGGCCTGCATTCCGTCGACGACCTGGTCGGCGGTCCCCACGAGCGGGATGGCGCCGTAGCCGGCGATCAGGTTGGCGGCCAGCGCCTCCCAGCCGTCGCCGAGCGCGCTCTGGGAGTTGGGGATCAGCACGTCGAGCAGGTTGCGGACGCCGTCCCAGTCGCCGACCTCGTTCACGTAGTGGTCGCGGTAGGCGACCGCTTCGGCTTCGGTGTCACGGCACACGATGTAGCCCTGCGCGAAGACCTGGATCTCACGGCCGTACTCCTCGCGTGCGAGCTTGCGGACCGAGGCGGCGATCTCGCCGGCCGACTCCACGTCGCCGGCGACGACGAAGTTCAGGTCGCAGTGCTTGGCTGCGAAGTGCTGGCCGCGTTCACTGTTGCCGGCGGACATGAGCACCGGGTACGGGGACTGCACCGGCTTCGGTTCCGAGTAGGCGTTGGGAACGGTGAAGTAGGGCCCTTCGTGGACGAAGTCGCCCTCGGTGGTCCACAGTTCCTTGCAGGTCGTGATCCAGTCGTCGGCGACGTCGTAGCGCTCGTCGTGTTCGCGCTGGGGGGCGCCGAACATCGAGATCTCCGTCTCGTTCCAGCCGGCGACCATGTTGAGGCAGAACCGACCGCCCGAGATGTGGTCGATGGTCGCCACCTCCTTGGCTGCCCGTACCGGGTGAACGGTGGGGATGTGGAAGGTGGCGAAGACGGCGATCTCCTCCGTCTTGGCTGCGAGGCCCGCCGCCCAGGTGAACGTGTCGAAGTTGCGGTGGTTGAAGTTGACCTTGCCGCCCATGCCACGCCAACGGGCGACGGGGATCATGGCTTCGATCCCGGCCTTCTCGGCGGCCTGGGCGATGCGGACCGATTCGTCCCACTCGGCCTTGAGCGACTCGGGCATGTCGGTCATGGAGCAGCCGTTGGAGCAGTTCACGCCGAACACGCCCAGCTTCAACTTGTTGGGGCTGCCCAGCAGCGGGTTCTGTGCGCGGTCGATCCGGTCGGTCATCGAGTGTTCCCCCTGGGGTACGAGTCGGACAGAGAGTAGGCCCCCGGCGCCGGTTGCGCGAAGTGGCGTAGGTCCTCAGCCGCCGAGGTCGACGCGTTCAGCGAAGGGCCGGCCAACGCGTCGACGGGGGGCGACCTGCGTGCCGTCCCCCGTCACGGCGTGGTCGGTCCCGCCTATTCCGGGGCGGGTGGGACGAGGACGGCGTCGTTGCCCTCTGTCCACCAGCCGGTGAGCGTGCGGTGCTTGATCCGCCACCCCGCATCGGTGCGGACCAGTTGGTCGGTGTAGATGCCGGCGACGATGAAGTTCGGGCCGCCCTCGGCCCCCTCGACGTGGTGCTGAGCCTGGAAGTAGCAGCCGGCGGTGGCCGTGTCGCCGTCGATCTCGGCCCAGTGGTTGCCGAGCAGGTGCTGGCTCTGGTCCAGCGGTGTCAACGCCCCGGAGCACACGCCCCTGATCGAGTCGACGCCGTTGCAGATGCCGATCCCGTCGTAGTCTGCGACACCGTCGGGGAGGAAGACGTCGTCGAGGCGGTCGAACTCCTTGGCGTCGAGTGCACGTGCGTACTCGATCTGGACGTCCTGGATCGCGATGCGGTCCAGGACGTACTGGATATCGGTCATCTGTTCCCCCTGTGCGGGTATGGGTACGGATCGGGTACGTGGCTCTCCGTGCGGCCACGTTCGCTCATGCGAACTCTTCGATGTCGAGACTCCCGGCATCGCGCTCGGCGCGCAGTGCCAGCTTGTCGACCTTGCCGACGCTGGTCTTGGGTAGCTCGTCCGCGAAGCTCCACCGTTCCGGGATCCACCACTTCGCGACCTTGTCGACCAGAAAGCCCCGGAGGTCCTCGGCGCTGACGGTCGTTCCCGGCCGGCGGACGACGACCGCGAGCGGCCGTTCCTCCCAGCGGTCGTCGGGGACGGCGATCACGCTGACCTCGTGGACGTCGGCGTGGGCCACCAGGACGTTCTCGAGTTCCACGGAGCTGATCCACTCTCCGCCGGATTTGATCACGTCCTTGGTCCGGTCGGTGAGGCGGACGTAGAACCGCTCGTCGATGACGCCGACGTCGCCGGTGCGTAGCCAGCCGTCGGCGGTGAAGGAATCGACGGCCGGGTTGTCGTGGTAGGCCCCCGTCACCCACGGCCCCCGTAGTTGCAGTTCGCCGACGGTCTCGCCGTCGTGGGGGAGTGGCGCGCCGTCGTCGCCGACGACGCGGACCTCCATGCCCGGCACCGGGCGTCCGCTCTTGGCCCGCCAGATGGCCTGTTCGGTGGTGGGTGTGTCCCTGGGAGGGGTCGACAGGCAACACATCGGGCTGGTCTCGGTCATGCCCCAGCCCTGCAGAACCGGCACCCCCCAGGTGTCACGGATCCGGTCGATCAGTGCGGGGGCGACGGCCGATCCCCCCGACACGATGACACGCAGGCTCGACATCTCCAGCGGGCTCTCCTCGTGCATCGCCAGCAGGTCGTTCAACAGCGTCGGTACGGCGGCGGTGAAGGTGATCCTCTCCTCGCCGACGAGGCGGCCGATGACCGGCGCCGAGAGGAACTCCCGGGGCATGACGAGGTCCGAGCCCGACATCCACGCCGCGTAGGGGAGACCCCACGCGTTCGCATGGAACATCGGGGGCAGCAGCAGGATCCGGTCTGCCTCGCAGATCCCGAACGTGTCGACGGCGCGGGTGGCCATCGAGTGGATGACGCTCGAGCGGTGGCTGTAGACGACGCCCTTGGGGTCGCCGGTCGTGCCGCTCGTGTAACAGACCGCCGCGGCCGACGTGTCGTCGAGGTCGGGCCATTCGGGAGCACCGTCGGCTGACGCCAGCAGATCCTCGTAGGCGATGACCTCGCGACCGATGACCGCCGGGTCGCCGTCGCCGATCATCACCACGTGCTCGATGTCGCCGAGGTCCACCTTCTCGAGCAGCGGAAGCAGTGAACCGTCGACGAGGAGAACCCGGTCGTCGGCGTGACGGATGATGTAGCTGACCTGGTCGGCGAAGAGCCTGATGTTGAGGGTGTGCATCACCGCACCCATGCACGGGACGGCCAGGTAGGCCTCCATGTGCTCGCGGTGGTTCCACGCGAAGGTGGCCACCCTGTCGCCGGGCACGACGCCGAGCCCGGCCAGGCCGACCGACAACCTCTCGGCCCGGTCCGCGATGTCCGCGAACCGGGCGGGGGTGACGGCGCCCCCGTCGAAGGTCGCGACCACGGAGTCGGGATGGACGGCGCGACCGTGACGGAAAACCAACTGCAGGTTGGTCGGGTGATCCATCATGGTCGCGCGCATCATCGGCCCCCCTGGCGTCGACGTCCCCCGGTCCGGGGGTTCAGGTCTTGGCGTTCCAGCCGCCGTCGACGGGGAAGGTGTGGCCGGTCAGGAACGCGGCGTCCTCGGAGTGCAGGAAAGCGACCATCGAGGCGACCTCGTGGGCCTCCCCGAGGCGGGGGATGATGTGGAACACCGAGAAGTCGATGTCCACGTCTCCCAGGATCGGTGTCTTGATGGTTCCCGGTGCGATGGCGTTGACACGGATTCCCTCAGGGCCGTACTGCTGCGCGACCTGCTGGGTGATACCGATCACGCCGCCCTTGGCCGCGGAGTAGGCGGTGAGGTCTGCGAGACCACGTAGCGCCGCCATCGACGAGATGTTGACGATGGAGCCCTTCCCGTTCTCGAGCATGTGGGGGAGAACGGTCTTCATCCCCAGCCAGGTGCCCGTGAGGTCCGTGTCGATCACCCAGTGCCAGTGCTCCTCGTCGAGCTCCACGGCGTTGTCGGGGCCCTTGGTGTTGACGATGCCGGCGATGTTGCAGAGGTAGTCGACCTTGCCGTGCTCGGACAGGGCCGTGTCGAGGAGCGTCTTCCACGTCGCTGACTGCGTGACGTCCATCTCGAGAGCGACGGCCTTCCCGCCGTTCTCGTTGATCTTTCGGGCTGTCGCCTCGTTGCCCTCGCCGTTGATGTCGCCGAGCGTGAGGACGACGCCTTCCTCGGCGAGTCTCATGGCGGTCGACTGACCGATGCCCGACGCCGCCCCCGTCACGATCGCGCTGCCGCCTTCGAGACCTCGCATGGTTCCCCCTGAGTTGTCGTTGTCCCCTGGCGCGGAGCCTAGCCACCCGGTTCGACGCGGGTCACATGCGGATTCATACGTCGAGCGTCCTCAGCGACCTGCGTGACCAGCGAACGTCGAGGCCTCCTCCAACAGGCGGGGTACGTCGGCCTCGAGGCTGCGGGCGTAGGGCGAATCGATCTTCCCGCCCGCCTGGAGCACCCAGGCACCCTCGACGATCGACGCCAGTCGCCACAGCGAGAACGCACAGAACCAGTCGAGGTGCTCGACCGACCGTCCGGTGGTGGTCGCCCAGCGGTCGGCGAGGTCCCGACGGTCGGGACGCGTGGTCGAGCGGCTGACGGCCTGGACGAACTCGAATCCCGCCGGCGACGGATCACGCGGGCCCCAGAAGGCCAGCACCAGGCCGACATCGGCCATCGGTTCGCCGATCGTCGAGAGCTCCCAGTCGATGACGGCCGCGAGTCGGGGCTCGTCGGGGGCGAACAGCGTGTTGTCGAGGTGGTAGTCGCCGTGCACGATCGCCGGAGCGGTCTGTGGGGGGACGGTGTCGGCGAACCAGGCTCCGAGCTGCTCTACGAGCGGAAGCTCGCGTGCCGCGGTCTCGGCGCGGATACCGCGCCAGCGTTCGATCTGACGGGCCACCCAGTTCTCGGGCCGACCGAAGTCGTCGAGGCCCGCCGCGCGCCAGTCCACGTTGTGGATGGCGGCGAGGGCGTCGACGAGTCCGGCTCCGATCGCGGCCAGCGCCGTGTCGCGGTCGCTGTAGGAGTCGGGCAGCGTGTCGGTGATGGACACACCGTCGATCGCTTCGACGAGGACGAACGGCGCGCCGATCACCGTCGCGTCCTCGCACAGCGCCACCGGTTCGGGCACCGGGGCCGAGCCGTGGACCGCCGACAGGACCCGGAACTCACGGGACACCCCGCGGGCGGCGGACGGCGAGATCGTGTCGGCCGGGGGGCGGCGAAGGACGAGACGACGACCCGAGTCCGTCTCGACGAGGCGGGTGACGTTCGAGTTCCCCCCGGCGAGCGGCTCGGCGAGGCGGGCGCCGGCGATGCCGGTGTGGGCTTC
Organism: Acidimicrobiales bacterium; assembly: GCA_040219085.1. Lineage (NCBI taxonomy): Bacteria > Bacillati > Actinomycetota > Acidimicrobiia > Acidimicrobiales > Acidimicrobiales bacterium. The sequence continues at coordinate 152,753 of JAVJTC010000029.1, read as the reverse complement.
GACCCAGTCGGTGAATGCCTGTTCGCTCATCGTCCCCCGTTGCGCTTCGGTCGTGGTGGCGTTGTATCACCCCGCGTCGGATCGGCGCCGATGTGGAGGCGGCGCGTGCCGTGTGGCGGCGACGCCTGTTCAGTGGGCCCCGATCACCAATGAGGCCCCATGACCGCAAGGCGATCCAAGTGGTCGTGAAACTAGTTCTCGTGAGCATGTGCTAGAGTTCACCTATTGGCTGGTCGGACTTCGAAAGTCCCAGTTCGGATACCGGCCGTGTAGGGGAGAATCATGATGGTCGCACCCACTCCCGTCCCGCTTGCGAGCGATCGCAGACGTTGGCCTGCCCTGGTCGGTATCGCCCTCGTCGCGTTCCTCTCGTTGGTCGCCGCGGTGTTCGTCATCAGCCCGAACGGTGCCTCGGCGGACGAGGTCGCTTTCGAGCAGTGCAACGGCATCGGGGGCGGTGGCGGCCAGACCGTGGAATGCAACGTCGTGATCGTCAACACCCTCACCGACAATCCCGGCACGACTGGCTCGACGGTTTCGATCAACGGCGGGACGCCGGTCGCGTCATCCGACATCATCGTCTCGGTCAACCAGTGCAATGGTTCGGCCAACGGTGGAGGCTCGATCCTGGCCTGCACCGTCGACATCACCAACATCATCGCCATCGATGGGGCCGCCGGCGCCGGGCAGATCTCGGTGAACCAGTGCAACGCCAACCAACCCGACGGGCTCGGTACCGCCCCTGCCACGTGCGATCCGTCTCCCGCAACCACTTCCGGCGCGGTCGTCACCCAGTGCAACGACTCCGGCGATGGCGGCGGCCTCATCGAAACGTCGGGTTGTGATGCCTCCGGTACCTTCAGCGCCTCCCTGATCGTCCTGGTGAACCAGTGCAACGGTTCGGCCAACGGTGGAGGCTCGGCTGTCAACTGTTCGGTGACGATGGACACCATCGTCACCGATACCACGCCCACGCCCACGGCGACGGCCACGCCCACGGCGACGGCCGCGCCCACGGCGACGGCCGCGCCTGAGGGAACACCTTCTGAGGGCGAGGGCACGCCTCCGACTGGTGAGGGCACAACTCCTGCTGGTGAGGGCACAACTTCTGCTGGTGAGGGCACACCTCCCGACGTGACGACGCCACCGGGGGCTCCGGGCTTCACCGGGTAACCCGTTGCAATCCTGAACCGCCCCACCGGAGGCGCGGTGTGTGTGCCTCGGGGCCATTAGGTTGTGGCCACACACACACCTGACACAGGGGGAATCTCACATGGCTGGACGACTCGACGGCAAGGTCGCGGTGATCACCGGCGCCGCGAGCGGCATCGGCGAGGGGGCGGCGCGCCGCTTCGTGGCCGAAGGGGCCTCGGTCGCCATCGGCGACATCCAGGACGACAAGGGTGAGGCGCTGGCCGCCGAACTCGGTGACGCTGCGATCTATGTCCACTGCAACGTGACCGACGAGGACGACGTCGCCGGTCTGATCGACGCGGCCGTCGACTCGTTCGGCAAGCTCGACGTCACGTTCAACAACGCCGGCATCATCGGCGCGGTCGGACCCCTGGAGACCACGCCGGCCGACGAGTGGCTCCTCACGATGAACATCCTGCTCAATGGCGTCTTCTACGGCATCAAGCACTCGGCACGCGTGATGAAGCCCCAGGGCAGTGGGTCGATCATCTCGATGTCGTCCACTGCGGGCGTACTCGGGGGTCTCGGTCCGCACGCCTACACGGCGGCGAAGCACGGCGTGATCGGCCTGACGAAGGGCGCCGCCACCGAGCTGTGTCGCTTCGGTGTGCGCTGCAACTCGATCGGGGCGGCCTCCATGGCCACCCCGATGGTCGCCTTCGCCCTGACGGGAGATCCTTCGAAGCTCGAGGAGACCAGGGGCATGCTCGCCGAGGAGTCCCCGCTCATCGACCGCCCGGGCCTGCCCGACGACGTGGTCAACGCGGCGCTGTTCCTCGCCTCCGACGAGGCCGGCTACACCACCGGCCACAACTTCATGACCGATGCCGGCATCACGATCGGTGCCACGGCGGGTCCCCCGGGCTTCGCTGAGTACGCCCCGATCATCAAGGAAGCCGGCAAGACCGGAATGTGACTCCGGCGGCCGGCCGGGTCCGTCCCGGTCGGCCGTCAGCTCACCGGTGTGCCGCTGCGCTGGTCGAGGCGGACCGATCCGTCGTCGATGGTGAAGATCTCGACGACGCCGCCGTCGACCTCGACCTTCCACACGGTGAGGTCGGCCTCGTGGCGCCACAGGAGCTCTCCGTTCGTGGCGTCGAGCGCGTCCACCGCAGTGTGCCCATCGCGGACGAAGACGACCGAGGGCGACGCCGTGATGGGCACGTCGTCGGGGGTCGTCACCGGCTCGACGAGGTGGCTCCATGTGAGCTCACCTGATGTCGTGATGCCGTACGTGATGGTCTGGGCATCGCGGTTGTCCACGGCCAGCCGCCCGGTGACGACGACGGTGTCGCCGGCAACCGCCGGTGCCCACGACCCGATCGTCACGTCGAGGGCGAGGGGAACTTTCCACGTGACCTCACCGGTTGCCGTGTCCACCCCGTAGACGAGGGGTGGCGCGTAGTCGCCGTCGGCGTCGAACGACGTCGGGACGACGAGCAACGGTTCGGACGGCGCGAGGGTGTCGACGGCTGCCAATGGGCCGACTCCCTGGGTATCGGTCAGCAGGAGTGCCCACCGCCGGTCACCCGTCGCCGCGTCGAGAGCGACGAGGCTTCCCCGGTAGGAGGACGCGAACACCGTGCCGTCCACCGTCACCGGCGAGACGAACGCGGTCTCGCCGATGGGGGTTGCCCAGACCACACCACCGGTGCCCTCATCGATGGCTGTCACGACGCCGGAATCCGCTCCTCCGGAGATGATCCCGACCCGTCCGACGTAGACGGTGCCCGGCCCCGGGGGAGGGCCGGCGATCGTCCCGAAGGCGGGAGCTGACGCGAAGCCGGTGATGTCTCTGTCCACCGACACGTCCGGCGACTCGATCCCGGGGTCGGCGTCGCGCCCGCCGAGGACCTGGAACCCGTCGACGCAGGAGACGAAGAACGCCCCCGATGCCCCGTCGTCGGTGCAGCCGCGACGCGCCATGTCCATCACGTTCACGACGACCGGAGGGTCTGCGTCGAGCGAGATGTCCGCCTCGGCGTCGCCGACCACCAGCGGCGCCGAGGCCCGCATGACCGGCGGGCGACCGGGTTCGACGTCGAATTCGACGAGGTCGCGGTAGAGGCCGAGTTCGGCCGCGGTGAACGGTCGTTCCGGAGGGCCCGCGATCGCAACCGTCCAGTCGCCGACGGAGAACGCCAGTATCTGGATCGTCCCTCCGAAGACGGCGCCCATGCCGGGCTGGCCCGAGCGCAGCTCGACGACCGGGGTCGTGTCGCCGAAGAGGTCGTCGAAGGATCCGGTGGAGAGGTACACGTCACGGCGACAGCAGTCCCGCAGCCCCGTCGGCCAGATGCCGGCGCTGAGACGTACCTCCGCAACGGGGTCGTCGACCCCCGACGGATGGCGGAGTGTCACCCGGCTTCCGTCGAGGAGCGAGACCCGGGTCTCGGCGGTCCCGCCGGTGTCCACGGTGTCCACGAACAGTGTCAGCGCGTCCCGGACGGCGAAGAAGGGCTCGGCGGTCTCGCCGGCCGTCGGCGACGGGGTCGCGGTGGGAGCCGCCGGGTCGGCCGACTCCTCATCGTCGGCGCTGTCGTCGGCGTCGTCACCGCCCGCGTCGCCGCCGTCCGATGTCGCCGAGACGAGCGCGCCGATCCCGGCGACGAGGAGGATCCCGGCGACCCACGGCACCCAATTCGGAAGGCGCGTCCAGCGGTTGCCCGTCGGCTCCGGCTGTGTCGCCGGAACCGCCTCGGGCGCCGCGTCGGGCACGAAGACGTGGATCTCGGGCAGATCCCGTTGGTCGTCGTTCATTCCCGCACCTTCGTCACGGTCGCGACCGGCGGATGCCTGAGGCTGCGGTCACGGGACCCGGGCCGTCCCGGTCAGCTCGGGACGGCGCCCTCGAGTTCCGCCGGGACCACGATCTCTTCCCCGGCGAAGCGTGGCAGGACCTCTTCGGCGAAGAGTTTCATCGACGCCCTCACCTTGGCATCGGAGAGACCGCCGATCCGCATCCAGCAGAACACCTCCTGCTGGCCGATGTCGTCGCGTAGCTCGGCGAGCTTGGCGATCGCCTCGGCGGGTGTGCCCAACATGATGATTCCGCTGTCGTTGAGGGCGCGGATGTCCACCCCGCCCCTCTCCTCGAACTCGGCGGCGGTGTCGCGCATGAACTCGTAGCCCTTCGGGGCACTGGCACCCTTGGGGACGACGTCCATGACCAGGTCGAAGTACCAGTCGAGTGCCTCGGCCGGCCGGGCGAAGGCCTCCTCGGACGTCTCAGCCAGGTGCATCTGCCAGTTGAGCGGGAAGTTGAGACTCTCCGGGGTCCGCCCGTTTGCGATCAGCCGTTTCTTCGCGGCGAGAACGAAGCCCTTCAGCGTCGGGAGGTCCATGAGCGTCGGGGTGACCATGACGTTGAGGTCGTAGCGGTCGACGAGTTCGAATGTGGACGGCGAGATGGCCGCGATGGTGATCGGCGGGCGGGGCTGCTGCACGGGCCGCGGCGCTATCGACACGTCGTCGAGTTGGTACCACTTCCCCTGGTAGGAGAACCGCTCGTTCTCCCAGAGGCCGATGAGGACGTCGAGGGACTCCCTGAAGATCTCGCGGCTGTGCTGTTGCTTGTCCGCGAGGCCGAGGTTCCTGAACTCCATCGGCTGGTAACCCCGACCGACGCCCATGTCGAGGCGACCGCCGGAGATCACGTCCACCATCGCGTAGTCCTCGGCGGTGCGGACCGGGTTGTTGAACGGCAGGATCGCAACCGCCATCCCGATGCGCATCCGCTCGGTGATCTTCGCGACGGCCGCGGCGGCGACCGCGCCCGAGGGCATCGACCCGTACGGGCTGCCGTGGTGCTCGGCGAGCCAGACGGAGTCGAACCCGAGTTCTTCGGCGTACTCGATCTGCCCGAACATCTCGCTGTAGGCGCGCTGGTAGTCGCCGTCAGGAGACTCGAGAACGTAGAACAGACCGAATTTCACCCGTGGGGCCCTCCTGGTCGTGCGAACCCACCCGGAGGGTACGACAGCATGGCCGGGAGGCCCCAACCATGCTGTCGTGGTTCCTCGTCGATCCGGGGCCGCCCGGCGGCCGCCCCGTTCGTGATCAGTCCAGCCGTGATCAGTCCAGCCGTGATCAGCCCAGGTTGGCCCGCACGCGGGGCAGGACGTTCTCTGCGAGGTAGGCGAGACGGGCGGTGCCCGAGTCGATCGGCTCGCCCGGGAACTTCGCCCAGAAGTGCACGTCGACCACCTGGGGAAACTGCTGGAGCATGGCCGTGAGGTTCTCGACGGCCGCGTCGGCATCCCACAGTTCGTAGAGGCCGTTCTCGATGGCGCTCGGCGCGTCGGGGAACTGCGGGATCTGCTCCGGGGGCCCGAACGCTCCCCACTTGACGTACTCGTTGATCTGGTAGAGCACATGGTCGCCGACCTTGGCCGCCTCGGCCTCGGGATCCTCGGCCACGATCGCCCAGTTGCCGGCGCAGATCACCCCGGCGCGTCCCTCTGCCTCCAGCGCAGCGACGTACACGTCCTGGCCGATGCCGCCCGTCGACAGGAAACCGTCGCCGATCCGGGCCGCCCGCTGGATGGCCGGCTCCGCCATGCCGCCGATGAAGATCTTCGGGGTCACCTCCGGCACCGGCGTCACCGCCACGTCACCGACCTGGAACCGCTTGCCCGAGAAGTTGATCGGCTCACCGGTCCAGGCGCGCCGCAGGACCTCGACGCCCTCTTCGAGGAGGCTCGGTCGGTTCTTCAGGCTCCGGCCGAACTCGTCGAACTCGATCTGGCGGTAGCCGAGGCCCAGGCCGAGATCGAAACGTCCGCCGGTGAGCAGCGACAGGGTCGCAGCGTCCTCGGCGAGACGGACGGGGTCGTGCAGGGGCATCAACATCAGGTTGGTGCCGATGCGCATCGACCGGGTCCGCTCACCGATCGCCGCGGCGATGACGAGCGGGGACGGGGTGTAGCCGTCGGGGATGAAGTGGTGCTCGGTCAGCCAGACCGAGCCGAAGCCCTGGCCCTCGGCCCATGCGATCTGATCCAGGACCCCGCTGTAGAGGTCGCCGAACGGGATGGCCCAGGGGTCGGGGTTGCGCAGGTCGTACCAGATTCCGAAGTTGAGATCTCGTGCCATGTCGCTCAGCCCAGGCCGTTGATGAACGAGACGATCTCGGAGCGGTACTTGTCGGGCTCTTCCATGTGTGGCGCGTGGCCGCTGTCGGCGAACTCCACGCCGGTGCCGTTGGGTGCCATCTCGGCAGCCGCCCGGGTGATGCCCGGATCCACGACCGCGTCGTGCGCGCCGATGGTCACCAGGACCGGCGTCTGCAGCGAGGCCAGCATCTCGCGCTGGTCCAGCTCACCGAGTGAGCGCAGCGACGGGTCCGCCATAGGCGATGCCTTGAGCCCCTCGAGCCAGCAGAACGTCTTGACCTGTTCGGTGACCGACTCGTTGTGGAAGACGGCCCCGAAGTACAGGCCGTGCAGGAAGCTCGCACGGTCGTTGCGCAACGCATCGACGGTCTGCCCGACGATCTCGTCGGTGCCGCCGTGGGGGAAGCCGTCGGCCTGGGTGTAGCGGGGTGTGGCGCCACACGTGGAGATCACGCCGGCGCAGCGGTCGCCGAGCTTGGACGCCGCGTCCACGACGACGGCGCCACCGAGCGACCAGCCGTTGAGGACCACGCCGCTGAGACCGAGGTGGTCGACGAGGGCCACGATGTCGGAACCGAGCGCATCGATCGAGACGTCACGGAAGTCCTTGTCGGAGGACCCGCAGCAGCGGTGGTCGTACATGACGACCTCGTTGCCGTTGTCCAGCAGTGCGGGCAGCGTCGTGTCCCAGGTGCGGCAGCTCTCGCCCCAGCCGTGCGACAAGATGACCGGCCGCCCTTCGCCCGGATAGTGCTCGAAGTGGATCGCGCGATCGCCTTCGACGGCCAGCTTGCCCATGGTGTCCCCCCTGGAATGCGAATGTGTCGGTGCTGCCCTGAGTCTGCCATCCGGCCCGATCCGCTGCACATGCGTCCCGGCGGCTCTCGCAGAGCCGCCTTCGAATCGCGCGTCGTCGCGCGCGTATGGTGTGGCTGATCCGGCGGCGGGCGCCGTCAGGGAACCAGGGGGAAATCGAATGGCCGAAGAGGCACCACTGCTCGCGAACGAAGCGGACCACCCACAGGAGGTGGTCCACAGCGAAGGTGAGCGGCGCATCATCACGATGGACTCGGCGCGCTACGTCGACGCCCGCAACCGCGGCAACGACGTCGTCGTGGCCGCGAGCTACACCGGGGTGCTCCCGGCACGGCTGATGGCGCCGCACCGGCCGCGGGCGATCATCGGCCACGACGGCTCCGTCGGCTACGACGGCGCCGGTATCGCCGGCCTCTGGTACCTCGAGGCGCTGGGTATCCCGGCAGCCACCGCTTCAGGCGACTCGGCTGAGCTGGGCAACGGCCAGGACCAGTACGAAGAGGGCGTCATCAGCCGAGTCAACGTCTACGCGGAACGTGCCGGCGTCCACGAGGGGATGTCGGTGCGCGAAGCGGCGCTCATCCTCCTGCAGAACGATCCGAGCGGCGACATCGACGAGGGGACAAAGATCCGGCGCGAGGTCATGCACACCTCGCCGACGGGCCGCGAGCTCGTCGTCACCGATTCGATCGTGTTCGCCCTGCCCGGCGACGAGCGCAACGTTCTCGTGACCGCCGGTCATACGGGTCGCAGCGGCGCCACCTTCCTGCGCGAGGTCTCGCCCCACGGATTCGTGTGCTCCGACGGCGGCATGTCCAAGAACCGGGCCGGCGTCTCGGGTCTCGACATCATCGAGGGCGAGCTTGCCGGCGGATCCTTCGACGCGTGGACCGCACCGGTCGGCGACGCGTTCAAGGCCTACTCCCAGGGCAAGATCAGCGCCTGCAACCAGATGGCCCGTGACCGCGGCGTCGAGGTCGGCCAGCCGGTCGCCGAGGCGGCGATGGCGCTGCTGCTGTTCGAGGAGTCGTGACCGACACCCTCGAGAGGGTCGAGCGCCCGCTCACCGGTGAGTTCTGGGCGGCGGTCGACCGCGGTGAACTCGTGCGTCCCGTCTGTGGCGCATGCGGGAGCTCTTTCTTCGTCCCCCAGATCGCCTGTCCGCACTGTCAGAGCACCGACTGGACCTACCAGCCGAGCTCGGGACGCGGCGTCGTCTACAGCCATTCGGTCGTGCACCGCCCGCCCGACGAGGCGTTCGAGGCCCCCTACGTCATCGCGATCGTCGACGTCGCCGAGGGATGGCACCTCATGACCTGGATCGTCGACGTCGATCCGTCCGAGGTCGTCATCGGCATGGAGGTCGAGGTCCGCTTCGTCACCGGCCCCGACGGCGCACGGCTCCCCGCGTTCGCACCTTCCGCCCCATCAGTCTCCGAGTCCCCCGAGGAGGACACCCGATGAACGTCGGTCTCGCCTTCACCCGCAATGCCGCCCGCACGCCCGACGCCCCGGCGCTGATCGGCGTCGGCGCCGACGAGAACGGCGAGGGCGGCCACGACGTCACCTACGCCGAGCTCGACGAGCGCACCAACCGACTCGCCAACGCGCTGATCTCTGAGCGCGGGATCGAGCCGGGCGACCGCGTCGCCCTGCTCATCGCCAACCGGCCCGAGGTCGTCGAGGTGCTCGGCGGCGTCACCAAGGCCGGCGCCGTCTACGTCGGGTTGAACTTCCGCCTCGGCGACGTCGAGATGTCCCAGGTGTTCGAGAACGCGGAACCGTCGCTGGTTCTGTGTGACACCGAACACTTGGAGGCCGCGAACAAGGTGGGCGCCGAACACGACGTGCCGGTTCTCGACATCGACACCGCGGCGTACGCCGATCTGGTCGCCGCCAGCTCTCCGCTGGCACCGCCGACACTGCACACCACCCGCCACACCGACGACTTCTGCATCGTCTACACCAGCGGCACCACCGGGCGACCCAAGGGGGTCCTCTTCGATCACGCGCGGTCACTGCAGCACGCGACGGTCGCCTGCCTCGAGTACCAGATCGACGCCGACAGCCGCTACCTGATCCAGATCCCGCACAACTCGTCGGTGAACATAACGATCGTCCCGTGCCTGATGATCGGCGCCTCGATGGCGTTCCGGGACAGCCGCAGCTTCGAGCCCGTCGGGTACGCGAAGGCGGTCGACCACCTCGGGATCACCCACTCGTTCCTGGTGCCGACCCAGCTGATGCGCCTGCTCGACCGGCTGCCCCGCACCGACGACCATCTCCTGTCCGGGCTCGTCACGCTCGGCTACGGCTCGTCGCCGATCTCCCCCGAACGCCTCGGCGAGCTCGTCGACCGGTACGGGGCGATCTTCAACCAGCTCTACGGGATGGCCGAGATCGCGTCGATCGGGACCATCCTGCGCAAGGAGGACCACGTCAAGGGGCTCAGCGAGCGCCGCGAGCTCCTCGGGTCCTGCGGCCAGCCGTCGTACGCGGTGGATGTACGCGTGGTGGACGAGGACGGCGACGACGTCGCCCAGGGTGAACGCGGCGAGGTCATCTTCGGTGGCCCCCACGTCATGAAGGGCTACTACCGGGATCCCGAGCGGACCGGCGAGGCCCTCATCGACGGCTGGATGCACTCCGGCGACGTCGCCGAGGTGGACGCCGAGGGCTTCATCTACATCGTCGACCGCATCAAGAACCTCATCATCCGCGGTGGCCTCAACATCGCACCGACCGAGATCGAGAACGTCCTGTACCGCCACCCCGCGGTACTGGAGGCGTCGGTCATCGGGATTCCCGACCCCGAGTGGGGCGAGGCGATCCTCGCCGCCGTGTCGCTCAAGGACGGCGCCGAGGCGACTGCTGAGGAGCTCATCGGCTGGTGCAAGGAGTCCGAGCTGACGTCGATCAAGGTTCCCGAGCGCGTCGAGTTCCTCGACGAGTTGCCGAAGAACGCGGTCGGCAAGATCGAGAAGAAGACGCTGAAGGACGCCTACTGGGGTGAAGGGCGTCGGGTCTGACGTGACCGATCACCCGCTGCAGTCCATCGCCATCGCGGGGATGGCGACCACCGAGCAGGCCAAGTCCATCGAGATGGGGACCGGCGAGATCTGCCTGCATGCCGCGCTCGCCGCACTGGCCGACGCCGGCATGACCGTCGCCGATGTGGACGGCATCGTCGCCCGCTGGCCCGGTCCGGGCGGCACCGTGTTCGAGCCGGGCGCATGGGACTGGACCAACGTGTTCGGACAGGGCGCCCGCTGGATCGGCGACACCTATCCCCAGGGGATCCCCGGGCTGCTCGACGCAGCGGGCGCGATCCTCGCCGGGCAGTGCGAGGTGGCCGTGGTGTTCGGCGGCCAGGCAGGTATCCGGTCCGGGCGTGCCGTCGCCGGCTACACCCGACCCGACAACGAGTTCGTGTCGATCTGGGGTTCGCTGACCCAGGCGCAGTTCGGCCTCGTCGCACAGGTCTACCTCGACCGCTTCGATCCCGACCGAACCGCGATGGCCGACATCGCGGCCACCATCCGCAACCACGGTTCGGCCAACCCCGACGCCGTCATGACGGGCCGGGGGCCCTTCAGCGCCGCCGACGTTCTCGCCTCACCGCTGATCGCTGAGCCCTTCCACCTGCTGGACCTGTGTCTCGCATCGGAGGGCGCCGCGGCGATCGTCGTGACGAGCCTCGAGCGGGCGCGGGACTGCCCGAACCCGCCTGCGGTCGTGCTCGGCGGTGGCGCCGACTGGTACCGCCAGCAGTACGTGAACCCGCCGCGCTACGACGAGATCAACACCGTGGGGGCCGATGCATATGGCCGGACGTTCGCCATGGCCGGCATGACGGCGGCCGACGTGGACGTCTTCGAGCTCTACGACATCAACACCTACGAGGTCGTCCGCCAGTTCGAGATGCTCGGGCTGTGCGGCGAGGGCGAGGGGGTGGACTACGTGGCCGAGGCCGGGATCGGTCTCGACGGTCGTCACCCGACCAACACCGATGGCGGCCTCATGAGCTACAGCCACATCGGCTGGGGCGGACCGACGCTCAAGCTCGTCGAGGCGGTGCGCCAGATCCGCGGCATCGCGGGTCCTGGTCAGGTGCCGGGCGCCGAGACCGTGTTCGCGAGCGGTGCGGGATCGGGTGCGCAGTACCACAACGCTGTTCTGCTGGGCGCCGACCGGCGCTGAGCATCCATCACAGGGGGAGATCATGACTGGACGACTCGAGGGTCGCGTCGCGGCCATCACCGGCGGTGCGAGCGGTTTCGGCGCCGAGACGGCGCGCCTCTTCGTGGCCGAGGGGGCGAAGGTCGTGCTCGGTGACATCCAGGACGATCGACTCGCGGCTGTGGTGGCCGACATCGGCGACGCGGCGCGCGGCGTGCACTGTGACGTGACCTCTGAGGACGACATCGCAGGCCTGGTGGACACGGCGGTCGACGAGTTCGGCCAACTCGACGTGATGTTCAACAACGCCGGGATCATCGGCGCGGTCGGCCTGGTGGAGGCAACCCCGTTCGACGAGTGGCGTGCGACGCTCGCCATCCTCCTCGACGGCGTGTTCCTCGGCATGAAGCACGCCACCCGGGTCATGAAGCCCCGCGAGCGCGGCTCGATCGTGTCGATGACCAGCACCGCCGGTGTGATGGGCGGACTCGGACCGCACGCCTACACCGCTGCGAAGCACGGTGTCGTCGGCCTCACCAAGAGCGTCGCGGCCGAGGTCGGCAGCTGGGGGATCCGGGTCAACTGCATCGGACCGCACTCGATGGCCACGCCGATGGTGGCCCAGGGCCACTTCGGCGATCCCGACGCCATCGACGCCGTCGTCGAGGAACTCAAGGAGACGTCCCCGCTCAAGGGTCGCCCCGGGCTCGCGTCCGACGTCGCGAACGCCGCGCTGTGGCTCGCCAGTGACGAGTCCGGATACACGTCGGGCCACTGCCTGATGACCGACGCCGGATTCACGATCGGCTCGCGCCCCGAGCCGCCGCGCTACTCCGGCAACGAGCCGATGATCCGCGAGGCGGGCCGCCGGGGTCTCTAGGTGCGGGTGAGCCCGCCGTGACGGCCTAGGACTCGGCTGCCACCGAGCGCAGCCAGGCGATGTTGCGTTCCATCTCAGGGGTGACCGCCTCGGGGATCTTGTGCTCGACGTAGTGGAAGGCGTGGTCGACATCGGGCACCACCGACACGGTGGTGGAGACGTTGGCAGCGCACAGTGCGCTCGCCATGTCGAAGGTCTGGTCCACCAGTGAGTCCTCGCTGCCCACCGTCAGGTAGGTCGGTGGGAAGCGATCGAGGTACGGCGACCGCCGGGGGCTGACGAGCGGCGATTCGTGATGGTCGAGCCACGTGACGCCTAGATAGGCCTGGTACCACCAGACGTCGGCCGACAACCGGTTCGAACCGGGGTTCATGATCGCACGGGGGAAGTCGAACAGACCCCAGTAGAGCAGGGCACCGGAGATCGTCACCTCGACGTCGGCCAGGTCACGGCCGTCGACGCCGCCTCCGTCGCCGTGGAGCTCGTGGATGCAGACGGCCGACAGGTTCGCTCCCGCCGAGTCGCCGCTGACGAAGATGCGGTTCGGGTCACCACCGAGCGCGGCGGCTTCCCGAGCCGCCCAGCGGCACGCGTAGACGGCGTCGCCGACCGCGGTGGGAAAGGGGTGTTCGGGGGCCAGGGCGTAGTCCACGTTGACGGCGATGAACTCGGCGCCCGCGGCGAGGCGGGTGACCGGCCGGCGGACGCTGAAGGCGTCCGCCACGCAGAAGGCACCTCCGTGGAAGTAGACGAGGACCGGGAACGGTCCGTCGCCTTCGGGCACGTAGACCTCGGCCGTGAGGCGACGCCCGTCGCCCTCCCACAGGACGACGTCGGTCCGCAGGTCGGCGAGCGGTGGCATGTCGACGTGGTTGTGCGACAGGTCGTAGCCCGCCCGGATGGCCGGAATCTCCTCGACGGATGTCGCTCTCTGCGGCTCGAACGGTGTGCCGAGCATCAGCGACATCCAGCCGGAGCTGTCAGGATTCGGCATGGGGGCTCCCGGGGGTCTGCGGTGCGCGGCCAGCGTCACCGTCTCGGTCATGATCTTCGCGGTCCGCCCACACGCCGTCACGCATGAGGTGACGCCCCTCGAACTCGGCCTCGCCCTGCCACGACAAGATGGTCTCAGGGGTCAGTGTCAGCACCGACCAGGCCGTTTCGCTGTCGCGCGGGTCCCACCCGGCCGCTGCCGCGAACCGGTCCAGTTCGTCGTCGGTCAGCTCACCGAGGTCCCGGGCCGTCGCCCGCGTGTCTGCGATGACGACGTCGCTGGAGCTCTCGAGGGAGGCACGTGCCTTCCCGGTCGCCACGATGTTGCGGACCGTCGGGTTCGCAGTCTGGGTCACGCAGATGATGCTCGTGCCGTCCCACGTCAGCGAGAGAGGAACGAGGTGGGGGATTCCGGTGCCCGAGGCGGTCGCGACCCACACGTCGGCTTCGGTCTCGAATCTGCGGCGCGCCTGCGCGATCCGCTCGTCGGTGGGCCGGGTCATCTCACGATGCTAGGCGGCGGGCCCGGCGGGCCACTTCGGAGACGGCTTCTCCGAGGTCGATCGTCGTCACCCGACCGGCGTCGAGGACGTGGCGGCCCTCGATCCAGGCGTCGGTCACCGATGCCGGTGTCGCCGCCCATACCAGGTGGGTCAACAGGTCATCGGGGTCGTCGACGACCGGGGTGAACGCCGGGTCGTCCAGCGAGACGGCGATCATGTCGGCCCGACAGCCCGGGGCGAGCCGACCGATGTCGTCGCGGCGCAGCACGGCCGCCCCTCCCGTCGTGGCCATCGTCAACACGTCGGCGACGGTCATCAGGGACGCGTCGGCGTGGTGGGCGCGCTGGAGTCGGATCGCGGTGCGCATCTCCTCGAAGATGTCGAGGCGGTTGTGTGAGACGGGACCATCGGTGCCGAGACCCACCTTCACGCCCGCAGCGCGCAGGTCGCCGAGGCGGATGACCCCCGAGCCGTGTTTCGCGTTGGAGCACGGACAGTGTGCGATGGCCACGTCGTGGTCGACGAGGATGTCGATGTCGTCGTCGTCGAACCAGATGCCGTGCGCGCCGAGGACGTCGGCGTCGAGCACGCCGAGGTCGGCCAGGAACGCAGGCACCGAGTTCCCGTACCTCTCACGGATGCGGGCGTCCTCACCGTCCTGCTCGGCGAGGTGGATCTGGACCATCAGCCCGTGCTCGCGGGCGACCTCACCGACGCCCCGCAGACACGCCTCGGAGGTGGAGTAGGCGGCGTGGGGTCCGAGAGCGACGTCGATGAGGTCATGGTCGGCGTAGCCGGCGGCGAGGTCGACCATTGCATCCAGTTGCTCCTGCCAGCTCCCGAAGTCGAAGTGGTGGGAGCTCTCGATCACCGGCGCGGCGACCACGCTGCGCAGCCCCACCTCGGCTGCCGCGGCCGCCATCCGGTCGGCATGGAAGAACATCTCGGCCGACGTGGTCACGCCGTTGCGGATCAACTCCGCCGCCCCGAGACGCATCCCCCAGGTCACGTCCTCGGCGACGAGGCGGCTCTCCCGGGGCCAGATCACCTCTGTGAGCCACCGGTCCACAGGCAGGCCCTCGCCGGCGCCCCGCAGCAGGACCATCGGGGTGTGGCAGTGCGTGTTGACGAAGCCGGGCATCAGCACGCCGTGGACACGGTGAACCGGTGCGTCCGGCCGGTACGGGGCGTCCGCTGCCGCGCCGACCCAGCTGATCCGTCCGCCGTCGACGTCGACGACGCCGTCCGTCACGATCGAGACCGAACCGTCGAGCGTCAGGAGCCGGTCGGCCCGGTAGCGCCCCATCAGCGCTGGATGGCGCCGGCGGTCGGCTCAGACCATCTCGACGATCGTCGCATTGGCCTGGCCACCCCCCTCACACATCGTCTGGAGGCCGTAGCGGCCGCCGGTCCGCTCAAGTTCGTGGACGAGGGTGGTCATCATGCGGGCACCGGTTGCCCCGAGAGGGTGACCGAGGGCGATGGCGCCGCCGTTGGGGTTCACCTTCGCGTGGTCCACGCCCAGCTCGGCCTCCCAGGCCAACACGACCGGGGCGAACGCCTCATTCACCTCGGAGATGTCGATGTCGGCCATGTCGAGTCCGGCCCGCTCGAGGGCCTGGCGGGTGGCGGGGATAGGTGCCGACAGCATCACGATCGGGTCGTCGCCGGCGAGGGTCATGGCCACGATCTTCGCCATGGGCTCCAGGCCATGACGCTCGACGGCCGCCTCGGACGCGACGAGCAGCGCGGAGGCCCCGTCGGAGATCTGGCTCGAGGTCGCGGCCGTGACCGTGCCGCCTTCGCGCACCGGCTTCAGCGACGCCATCTTCTCGAGGGTCGTGTCCGGTCGGACACCCTCGTCGCGGACCACGTCGCGGTAGGGGACCACCTCGGCGTCGAAGCGGCCCTCCTGCCACGCACGCTCGGTGCGGAGGTGCGACTCGAGGGCCATCTCCTCCATCTCGTCGCGGGTGATGGCCCAGCGTTCCGCCATGATCTCGGCGCCGCGGAACTGGCTGATCTCCTCGCCGCCGAAGCGCTCGACCCAGCCCAGCGCCGCATACGGGTCACCGAAGGCGGCGCCCTCGGCATGGGGGTTCGTCGCCCAGTACGGCGATCCGATCGGAACGATCGACATGTTCTCGACGCCACCGGCGACCACCAGGTCCGAGACCCCGGCCATGATCGCCTGGGCTGCGAAATGGATGGCCTGCTGGGAGCTCCCACAGCGACGGTCGACGGTGACCCCCGTCACGTTCGACGGGAGTCCGGCCGCCAACCACGACGTCCGGGCGATGCATGCCGTCTGGGGTCCGATCTGGTTGACGCAACCGAGGATGACGTCGTCCACGCCGGCGGGGTCGATCCCCGTGCGTTCGACGAGAGCGTTCAGCGTGTGGGCGGCCAGGTCCACCGGGTGGACCTCCGAGAGGCCGCCCTTACGGCGGCCCATCGGGGTGCGCAGGGCGTCGATGATGTAGGCGTGGGGCATGGGGCTCCTCAGTGTGAGCTGGGATGGGGGAGAAGGTCGATCAGGATCTTGGTGAAACCGCCGTCCACGGTCAGAGTCTGCCCCGTGATGTAGTCGGCGTCATCGGAGAGCAGGAACGCCGCGGCCTTCCCGATGTCGTCGGGTCGGCCGATGCGGCCGGCTGGCACCATCGAGCGCCGCTTCTCGTGGAGTTCCGCGTCGGCGTAGACGACCTCGGCCATGGCGGTGCGCACCATGCCGGGGGCGATGGCGTTGACCCTCACACCGAAGGGCCCCCACTCGACGGCGGCCTGGGACGTGAACGCGGAAACCCCGGCCTTGGCGGGGCTGTAGAGGAGGCCGCCCATCTGGGGGGTGGCAGCGGCGATCGACGACAGGTTGACGATGGCCCCGCCGACCTCGCGCAGATGCGGCAGCGCAGCCTTCGACAACAGGATCACCGCGCGCAGGTCCACGTTGTAGATCTCGTCGAGGAGATCCGGGTCGGCGTCGGCCAGCGTGCCCCGACGGATGATGCCGGCGTTGTTCACCAGACCCTGGAGCCCGCCGAGTCCCTCGACCGCGCTCGCCACGATCGCCTCGGGGTCCCGGGCGACGTCGCCGGGGACGGCGATCCCATCGACGCGTGCCGCGACCTTCGCCGCGGCGTCGGCATCGAGGTCGTTGACCGCGACCCGCCACCCTCTGTCGGCGAGCACCTCGACGATGCCCTCACCGATGCCCGACCCGCCGCCGGTGACCAGTACCCCTTGTCGAATGCTCATCGTGCCGTTCCCCGTCTCGGTGTCTCTCGGTCCTCAGATGTCGGCGCCTGCGAGGCGGACGACCTGTTCTCAGAAGTCGGCGCCTGCGAGGCGGACGACCTGGTGGGTGATCGCTCCGTGGGCGACTGTGAACGTGTCGGCCCCGCTCGTACCGTCCGCAGCGCCGCCGACGAGTCGCCATGGCACGGTCACCGTCCCGTCGCCGTTCACGACGGGCTCCGAGAACGTCACGAGCGCTCCGGCGAGGCGCTCGGGAACGGTGACGAAGTACGCCTCGATCTCGGTCCGACCCTCGTAGGTCTCGCCCCGGTCGAGCACGGCGTCGGCTGCGTAGTCGGCGGCCATCGCCGCCGGGTCACCGGTGTGGACGGCAGCGAGGTGGTCCCGTACGACCTCGATCGGGCTTCTGCCCACCGACGAGGCGGACCCGGCGGCTGGCTCGTTGTCAGGCATTCGTGATGCCGAGCCCGAGCCCGCCGTCGACGACGAGAACAGCGCCCGTCGTCCACTCGGCTCGTGCCAGGTACTCGAACGCCTCGGCGATCTCGGTGGTGGTGCCGATCCGGCCGAGCGCGTGCGCTCCCGACATCGACTCCAGGCGTGCCTTCGCCTCGGCGTCGTCGAAGAGGCCGGCACGCTGGTTGATCTCGGTGAACACCGCACCGGGCCGGACCGCGGCGACCCTGATGCCGTCGGCGCCCAGTTCGGCCGCCAGGACGCCGACGAGCGTCTCGATCGCGCCCTTGGTGGCCGCATAGGGCGACACGCCGGGGAAGCAGCGCTTGACATGCACCGACCCGACGAACAGAACCGATCCCGACGTCTCGGCCAGATGTTCCTTCGCGAGGCCGGTCAGGAGCATCGGCCCGATCACGTTCGTGTCGAACACGTGCTTGAGGTCGTCCTCGGTCAGCTCGTCGATCGGGCCCCGGTACATGTTCCCGGCGTTGTTGATCAGGACGTCGAGCTTTCCACCGCCGTGTTCGACGGCCGCTGCGAGCATCGACCGACGGTCGGCGTCGACCGTCACGTCGCCCTGTGTCGCATGGCACCCTGTGCCCAGCGCGTCGGCCACCTCCTGCACCTTGTCGAGGCGTCTGCCGGTGATCGTCACCCGGGCGCCGTGGTCGACGAAGTACTCGGCGGTGCCCGCGCCGATGCCGGAGCCGCCGCCGGTGATCAGCACTGACATTCCCTCGATCTCACGCATCGGTGATCTCCATGATCTCTTCGTCTGAGGCGCCACCCAGGTGGCGGATGATCCGCCGCAGCATGACGCGGTTGGCAGGGGTCTCGTAGGTGGTCGCGTCGTGGCCGAGCGCGGAGTAGGCGACCGGGGCGTCGCCTTCCGTGCGGGTCCAGACGATCTGATGGGCGTTGTCCCCGTCGTGTGCGACGGCGTGCACGTCGATGTCATCTGTCAGATCGAGGAACGAGTACCGCTCGTCGGTCACCTCGAAGCTGCCGAGCCCCGCGACGACCGGGTGGTCCGACACGGTGTCGACGGTGAACCTGCCCGGCGGTGGATGCATCGACCGCTCCCAGTTCCAGGCACCGCCGATGATCTCCCCCCACCGGGGCCAGTCGTCGAAACAGATGGGCGCCGTGTGCAGGGCGAGAAGCGGCCGGCCGGCGGCGACATGGCTCTCCACGGCGTCCCGCCAGGCCTGGGTGGCCGGACGCGCCCATTCGGCGCGGACCTCGGGCGTGTACCGCTCGTCGGTCATGGAGAAGAACAGCGCGTTGACCACGAGCAGGTCGAAGTCGAGGCGGGCGAGCGCACCGGCCCCCTCCGCGAGGTCCTCGGTGACCGCCACGTCGTAGCCCTCGGCTTCGAGCGCGGCGACGACCGGCGGGGTTGTCTGCTCGGCGGGGTGGGCCCACCCTCCGGACACGACGAGGGCTCTCATCAGCGGAACCTCCTACGATCGGCGACATGACGAGACGAGCAGTGGTTACGGGGGGCGCACGCGGTATCGGCGCGGCGACGGTGCGGCGACTCACCGACGACGGTTTCGACGTCGTGGCGCTGGACATGAACGGTGGTGACGGCGTGATCGCCTGCGACGTCACCGACCCGGCATCCGTCGCCGCCGCGGCCGCGGAAGTGGGGCCCGTCGAAGTACTGGTCAACAACGCCGGTTTGTGGCGTTTCGGCCCGCTCGAGGAGTGCAGCGAAGAGGACTTCGCCGCCGCGCTCGACGTCAACGTCAAGGGCACCTTCAACTGCATGAAGGCCTTCGTCGGGCCGATGATCGCGGCCGGGCGGGGTTGCATCGTGAACCTGGCGTCCATCGCCGCCTACCGGGCCAACCCGGCGGTCGGTTCCTACTCGGCGTCCAAGGCGGGCGTCGTCATGTTGACCGAACAGGCCGCGCTCGAGTGGGGACCCCACGGGATCCGCGCCAACGCTGTGGGCCCCGGCCTCGTCGTGACCGAGGGAACCGCCGACGTCTACGGGGATCCGAAGGTGGTCGAGGTGCGGTCCAACTCGGTGCCGCTGCGGCGCCTGGCGGAGCCGGAGGACATCGCTGACGTCATCGGGTTCCTCTGTTCGGATGCTGCCCGGTACGTCACCGCTCAGACCATCTACGTGGACGGCGGCATCTCCAAGGCGCTGATGGCGATTCTGCCCCGGCCCTACGACATGCCCGGCCCCAGCATCGACTGACCGGGACTCGACCGCGCTCGGGTTCCCCCCGTCGTTCGGGCCCCCAGCGTGCCCATGGGGTCCGGTTCCGGATCGTGTCAGCTCGCTCACCCGTCGTCCGACGCGCCAACGGAGTCCACGGACTCGGGTCGGGGAAGGTTGCCGATGATCGAGTTCACGACGCCACCGTCGACGACGAGGTTGTGGCCGGTGATGTAGTCGGCCTCGTCGGAGCACAACCACATGACGGCGTTCGCGATGTCGTCCTCGGTGCCCAGGCGCCGGGCCGGGACCTTCGCCTCGCGTAGGCGACGGAATTCCGGGTCGGCGAAGATCGGGGCGCTCATCCCGCCGTCGATCATCCCCGGCGCGACGGAGTTCGCACGGATCCCGAGCGGTCCCCATTCGACCGACATCTGCTGGGTGAGCATCGCCAGGCCGGCCTTCGTCGCCGCGTAGGCGCCCGCGTTGGGTCCCGGCGCCACGCCGTTGATGGACGTGAGCGACACGATCGAGCCGCGTCGCCCGGCGGCGGCGAGTCGTTGCGCGTACTCCCTGCTCATCAGGAAACTGCCGGTCAGGTTGACGTCCACGACGGAGCGCCAGTCGGTCGACGACATCCCGATCAGTGGTCCGAAGCGGACGATGCCTGCGTTGTTGACGAGAGCGTCGGGAGGATCACCGAAGGCGTCGAAGGCGGCGGCGATGGCGTCCTCGTCGTTGTTCGCGGCGGTGATGGCGACCCCGGCCGACAGCAAGGCGGCGGTCTTCGCCGCCGCTTCGCCGTCAATGTCGAGAACGCCGACCCGGTAGCCGAGGCTGTCGGCGTGGCGGGCGATGGCAGCGCCGATGCCGTTGGCGGCGCCGGTGACGATGACGGATTTCATGGGTTCCTCCGGTCGAAGACCACGGGGTAGGTCGAGAAGTGTTTGCGTTGCGTGTTCGGGTCCAGCGTGGGGGGCCGGTCCGGGTCGGGGCGGCCGCCCGCGGCCAGGAACGCGGACACCGTCGCCGGGACGGTGCCGTAGAGATGCTCGGCGGGGTCGGCGCCGTCGAGCACCTCTAGCCCACCGTCGAGTTCCTGGCCGATGCACGCGTGTCGGCCGCCGCCGAAGCTCATGCCCCAGGCGTTGGCCCCGTCGGGGACGGCGCGGTGCGGGTCGAAGCGGTCCGCGTCGGGTCCCCACACCTCGGTGTCGCGGTTGGCGGCGACGAGGTCGATCACCACCCGGGATCCCTCGGGCAGCACGGTCCCGTCGGCGAGCGTCACGTCGCTCAGCGGTCGCCGCCACGCGACCGGGCTGGCGGGGTTGAGTCGCAGTGACTCGTGCATGCACCGCTGGGCGAACAGGCGGCCGTCGTGGGCCCGCTGGAGATCCGCGGGGTGCTGGGCGGCCCACCCGAACAGGTCGTCGATCGTGTGGGTGAACGCGTTGGCGGTCGAGTGGCCGCCGGCCTGGAGATAGAAGCAGACCTCGCGCTCGATCACGTCGCCGGAGAGGTCGAGTCCGTCCTCGTTCCACAGCAGCGTGGTCAGGACGTCGCGGGGGAGTGCGTCGGGGTCCGCATTGCCGGCCCGGACGTCGTCGATGATGGCCTGTCGGCGCTCACGTGAAGGCGCGAGGCGTGAAGCGACGAAGTCCGCCTTGAGTTCCTCCACCTCGGTCCGAACGATGTCGCGGTCCCGGGTCGAATGGACGAGCGTGGCGCCCTCGGAGAGCTTCTTGACCGCAACCTCGAGTTCGGCGACGGCGTCGGAGTCGGTCGGGTCGTGGTCGATGCCGGCGATGGTCGCCGTGAGGTTCATGGCGCAGCGGTAGCCGATGACGGGGAGGTCGCCCGTGCCGGACGCGATGAACGGCGCGAGGGTGGCGTCGATGGTCGAACCGAGGACCTCGCGTTCCCAGTACGTGAAGATCTCCCGGCGGAACAGGCGGTTCTCGAGGCGACGCCTGTCGCGGTGGGCGTCGCCGTGAAGGTCGAGGAGGCAGCCGGCCATGACGACGGCGCCCTCGTCGTACATCGCCTGTCGCAGTTCCTTACGGCGGTAGGCGTCGCGTACCTGGTCCCAGCGCGACAGCTCGACCACCTCGACGGTGTCGGTCATCGGTTTCCCCCTGTTGGCGGCGAGCCTACCGAACCCCGGCTCGCCGATGAGAACCGGCGTCCGGTAGCGTCGGCGCCCGTGTCTGCCAGCGAGATTCTCGAGGTCGTCCGCCGTGCCGTCGTCGGCCGCACGCGGGAGGTCGAGGTGGTCGTGGCCACCCTGGCGGCCGGCCGCAACGTCTTGTTGGAGGGTCCACCCGGGACCGGCAAGTCGACTCTGCTGCGTTCCGTGGCGGGAGCTCTCGGGCTCGACTTCGTCTTCGTGGAGGGAAACGCCGAGCTGACCCCGGCCCGGCTGCTCGGGTCCCACGACCCCGCCCACGTACTCGCCGAGGGATACACGGCCGACGCGTTTGTCGACGGGCCGATGCTCGAGGCCGTGCGGTCCGGGTCGCTGCTCTACGTCGAGGAGATCAACAGGATCCCCGAGGAGACCCTGAACGTTCTGGTCACCGTGATGAGCGAGCGGGAGGTGACGGTGCCGCGTCTGGGTCGGGTCGAGGCCGCTGAGGGTTTCCGGCTGGTCGCCGCGATGAACCCCTTCGACGCTGTCGGCACCGCCCGGATCTCGGGCGCCATCTACGACCGCACGTGTCGCGTCGCGATGGGTTACCAGGACGCCGGCGAGGAGACGGCGATCGTCTCGGCGGTTACAGCCGATGCGACGGCGGCCCTCGGCCCCGACGTGACGGCGAAGATCGTCGAGCTCGTCCGGGCCACACGCGAGCATCCCGACATCCGACTCGGCTCGTCGGTCCGTGGAGCCATCGACATGGCCGCCGTCGCGGCGGCGCTCGGCGACCTGCGGGGTGTGGCTCCCGACTCCGACGATGTCACCCGTGACGCCGCCATCACCGCTCTGAGCGGTCGTATCCGTCTCCACGAGGGAACCGGCCGGACTCCCGACGATGTGATCGCGGACCTGTGGCGCCGGTTCTTCGAGACCCGCCCGAAGAAGCCCCCCGAATCCGGGGAGTCTTCGTCGGGAAAAGGCGCTCCCCGGCGGCCGGATCACCGGGCACCGGGGACGGACTGATCCGCGAGGGCGCATCGGCCCAGCGCGAGATCGACAAGTCCCGGCGGCGCACGACGCCCCGGGCCGCCATGGAGCGCATGCGGCCTCAGATCCGTGAGATGTCGCCCGAAGCGGGCGAGTTCGACGAGCAGGCCGTCCGTCGTGCACTGCGTGACGACGCCGACGAGGCTCTCATCACCCTCGCCGAGGCCGGCGCCGCGTCGGACGCGAAGCTGCGCTCCTACGCGAAGCGTATGGCCGCCCGGGTCGTGATGGAGCTGACCTCCGGGCAGGTCTCCCCGCGTCGTGGCGTGGACCGACTCGCCCGCCGGCCGCTCTCCGAGGGCGGCGACATCGATCTCGACGCGAGTCTCGACGCGGTGGTGGCGGGACGGGTGCTCGGCGAGGTTCCCGACCCGGACCGTCTCGTGTCGCGCTCGTGGATCCGTTCCACCCACGCCCTCAGCCTGATCGTCGACCGCAGCGGTTCGATGGCGGGCGAGCGCCTCGTTGCGGCCGCGCTGGCAGCGGCGGTCGTGGCATGCCGGGCGCCGGGTGACTACAGCGTCCTGGCCATCGCCGGCGACGTCGTCGTCATCAAGTCCCAGGACGAGGAGCGGTCTCTCGACGCTGTGATCGACGACATCCTCGCCCTCAAGGGCTATGGCACCACGGACCTCTCGCTCGGCCTGCGGGCGGCGGGTCGCCAACTCGCCCGCTCGCGGTCCTCGCGGCGGGTGGCGGTTCTCTTGTCGGACGCGGAGTCGACCGCAGGTGGCGATCCCCTCGACGCCGCCCGCCAACTCGACCGGCTCCATGTCATCTGCCCGCCGGGCAACGAGCAGGGGGCACGTGAACTCGCCCTGGCCGGCAGCGGGCGCTCGGCTGTTCTGGCGCGCCCGACGGCGATCCCGCAGGTGATGATGCACCTCGTCGACTGACCCGGCGGGTCGAGCCGACGAGGCGCAGAGGATCAGCTCCCGGGGGCGCGGTAGTCGGGCGTCTTCTGTGCGGCCGCATCGACTACGGCCGGTTCCATCAGCGGGACGATGCTGACCATCACGGCGTCGCTGGCGTTGATCGTGAGCGACCAGGCCGTGGCGGTTGCGTCGTCGGGGAACTCGCCGATCCCGTAGACGTCGACCTCGCCGAACGCGTAGTAGAAGTATTCCAGCGTGCCGCCGACCGATTCGACCGACGCGCGCGCGGCCTCCATGCGCGCTGTTCCGCCTTCGGCCATCAGGCCCTTGACCCCGTCGCCCACGTAGTTGGCTCGGACCAGGTATTTCGGCATGGCGGTTCTCCTGTTGTTCAGCGCCCAGACGGGCGCCGAGTCAGTCTCGCGCTCTTTGGCTCGGGGCGCGTCGAGGCGGGGGAGTGCGCCGTGCTCGGCCCGGCGCGGGAGATGGGGTGGAGCCGCTCGAACCGGGGCGTCGGTTCAAGCCGGTGGACCGGGTGGACCGGTTGTTCGGGGTGGGCCGTTGGCGGGTTCATGCCATTGGAGGTTGGGTGCGGTGCCGGTGAGGACGATCTCGCCGTTGTGGAGGGCGGTGTGGTGTCGGCGGCACAGCAGGGTGAGGTTGATGAGATCGGTGGGGCCGCCGTCGGCCCAGTGCACGATGTGGTGGGCGTCGCACCATTCCGGAGGCGCATCACAGCTGGGGTGGGTGCAGCACTGATCACGGGCGACGAGTGCGTCCCATTGGGCGGGTGTGGGGGTGCGGGCGGTCCGGCCGAGGTCGAGCACCTCGCCGTCGCTGCCGAGCACGGCTGGGATCACGCCGGCGTCACAGGCGAGGCGCCGCAGTTCTGTCGGGGTCAACACGTTGCCGTCGGGTGTCTCGGACCGGCTCCGGTTGCCTCCGCCAGCGGGGACGTCGATGCCGAGTTGGTTGCGGAGGGTGTCGAGGTCACAGATGACGGTGATGGTCGGGCGGCGCCGCTTTGTGCCTTTCACCGGTTCCGTGCCTGTGGTCGGCGTGCCGGTGGCGCGGCGGGCCAGTTCGATGGCGGCGTCGTAGCGGCGCTGTGCGTGGGTCGTGGTGATCTGATCTCTCGACTCGGGCCGCCCTCCGTGCTCAGCGCGAAACGCTTCGTCCGCGAGGGCGTCGACCGCGGCGAGGAACTCCGCGCTGTCGGCGGTGCGGGCGAGGATCTCGATGGTGACCATGGCGTCGGGCCGGGACTTGTCGACGGTGAGGCGCCGTTTCCGGGTCTGTTCGGCGTCACGGTCCACGGGGTCCTCGCCGAAACGGCACCAGCTCAGGATCATCTGGCGGAGCCGGTTGGGGCCGTAGCGGCGTGCCCAGCCGACGAGGGTGGCCTCGTCGCGGCGGGCCCGTATTGGGTCCTTGTCGCATGCGATGGCGAGGATCGTGATGTGCGCCTGGGTCATCGCACCTGCCGCGAGGGCGTCGATGGCCAACGGGAGGATCTGCGACACGCGCGCCTCGTCGCGTTTGCGGCGCGACTCGTGTCGGTCCCCGCCCGAGTGATCGCCGCGACCGCCGGGTGTGGGCCCCGGTGGGGGATCGAACCCGGAACCGTCCTCGGCGCGACCGCTGTCACCGCCACCGCGGCCGGCGTCTTCTCGATTGGGGGCCGGGGTGGTGAGGCGCGTGATCTCCGCGCGGTTGCGGGCCGCCGCGGCGACCACTGCGCAGCGCAAGCCCTCCAGGTCCCTGGCGAACCCCTCGAGGTCCGCCAACGCGTGGCCGTCGGGTCGCCATCCCCGCAACAGGTCCGACGCGGTGGTCACCGCCCCCGCCGCGCCGCAGTCTGTGTCGGCAGCGAGATCACCCTCAGTTCGATGAACGAACACCTGTTCGACCATGAACCTACGGTACCCGACCGGTGTGACAGTCCAGGATCAGCCACCATGACGGGGTGGGAATGCGCCGCCCATGGAGGGGAATGCGAGAATCGGATGATCAGGAGAACAGGCAGCCGATCGGATCGGCGCGTGAAGTTGCGCAACCTGGCCGTGCTCGCAGTGGGATCGACGTTGTCGTTCGCAGCGTGTACCGCCGATGACGCCGGTCGACTGTCGGGCGTGACGGTGGCTGCGGCGGACCCGGGCCCAGACCTCGATGAGGACGACCGCTGGATCGTGACAGTGGAACTCGACGACGCCCGGGTGGAGGGTGATTCCCTCGTGCGGGTCGCCTTCTACGGCGACCAACTCGACTGCGCCGAAGGCGACGTCGCCATCTCGCCGGGCGATATCGCTGCCGGGGCAGCGATCGTGTTCACACGGGTCGGTCGCGATGTCGACTCGACATCTCCCCCCACGATCGCGGGCACCGACGTCGACGTGGAGTGCTGAGTCGAGCCCGCGCCACGCCGGGCCTGTTCGCACGGGTCCACCGCTGGCGTCCGACCAAAGGCCCTGAACGCGGCACCGCAGATGCGATGTGATGCACCGATGGAGGCGGAACCGATGACATCGCCCGGCGATCCCGGCGTTCCCGGCGATCCCGGCGATCCCGGCGGACCGTCGGAAGTCGCCGACCTCTATTGGATCCCACTCGGAGCCGGCACGCCCGTCGTTCAGTTGAGCGGGCGCATCTTCGAGGCCTTGTCGGCCATCCGGCACCGTCGGGCGCGCTGCGATCTGTACCACGCGGCCCTGGTCATCACGACGCCGACGGGTTCGGTTGCCGTGGAGCAGGCTCCGGTCCCCGACGACGACGGCGACTCGAGGGGAGTGGTCGCGACCGGCGCGGTCGGGACCCGGTGGGCCGGCCGCTTCAGGGTGTTCCGCTACGAGGTGAGGCGCTGGCACGACGGTGACATCCCCGACCTGTCCTTCGCCGTCGGCGGACCGACCCGGCTCAGCGACGACGCGGAAACCACCCGACGGATCCTCGACGTGCTCCCCGGTGTCCCGACCCCGGTCTGGGGCCGCGATCAACTCGACGCGGGCGAGATGTGGAACTCGAACTCGGTGATCGCATGGACACTGACGACCGCCGGCGTGGATGTCGACGCGCTCTCACGGCCACCGGGGGGTCGTGCGCCCGGCTGGGCGGCCGGGGTCGCAGTTGCCCGCCGCGGCACCTGAACGACGGGGCCCGAAAACGACGAACGCCGCACCCCTCAGGGCGCGGCGTCCGTCGCTTCCAGCAGTGCGAGAGCTACAGCGCGGTCATCCCACAGTCCACGGGGATGATGGCGCCTGTGATCATGTCGGCGTTGTCCGATGCCAGGAACACGACCATGTCGGTGATGTTGTGCATCTCACAGCGCCACTTCGAACCGACCATCTGACCGGCGGCTGAGAACTCCTCGAACGCCGCCTCGGGCGTCATGTCCATCTCCTTGGAGAGGCCCTGGACCATGCCCGAGCCCTGGCCCTCGCCCGGCTTGATGGTGGCTGGGAGGATGGCGTTGACGTTGATGTTGAACTCAGCCATCTCGGTGGCCCATGCGGTGGTGGCGCCACAGATGCCCCACTTCGACGCCACGTAGTGGCTGAGCAGCGAGTGACCCGAGCCGACGACGCCGGATCCGATGTTGATGATCTTGCCCTCGCGGCGCCCGATCATGTTGTCGGCGGCGTACTTGGTGACGTGGAAGGCGCCCTTGAGGTTGGTGTCGATGATGGCGTTCATCGTCGACGGACGCATCTTGTGGATGACGTCGAGCGCTGCGATCCCGGCGTTGTTCACGATGACGTTGATCTCGCCGTCGAAGAACTCGAGCGCCTTGTCGACGGCGGCCTTCACCTCGTCCTCATGGCGGATGTCGCACTCGATGGCGACTGCCCGCTGGCCCCGCTCCTCGATGGCCGCGACCGCGGACGCCCCCATGTCGGGGGTGGCGAGCGAGTAGATGTCGTCGATGTCGTGGTCGATGTCGAGCAGGGCGACGTCGCAGCCGCCCTCGGCGAAGGCCTTGGCGTGGTTGAAACCCTGTCCCTTCCAGCCGCCGGTGATCAGAACCTTCTTGCCTTCGAGTCCGCGGAGCTCGATCGCCATGTCGGGAATCCCCCTGTGTCGGTGACGTGCGGCGCCGATTCTGCCACACGCGCGGGGGGTCGTCCGAAGCGGGTTGCCGACATCGGGCGTGAACTCAGACGCTCATTCCGCCGTCGACCGGGATGGTCGCGCCCGTCACCGCCGATGCGTCCGCCGACAGCACCCACGCGATCGCCGCGGCGAGCTCCTCGGGACGAAGGATCCGCTTGTCCGTGTGGTTCGTCGCGAACGCGGCCACGTCGACGATCCCGTACAGCGCCGCGCTCGCGACGAGGATGTCGGTGTCCGTCGAGCCCGGGCAGACGGCGTTGGCTGTGATGCCGGTGTCGCCCAGGTCCGCGGCGAGTCCCTTGATGAGCGCGATGATCCCGGCCTTCGCAGCGCTGTACGCCGTGATGCCCTCGTACCCACCGAGCGCGGCCGCCGAGGCGATGCCGACGAAGCGGCCGCGGCGTGGCTCGGGTCTCTCCAACATGGCGGGGATCGCAGCTGCGGCGAGGTTGCGTGTGCCCGTCAGGCTGACGTCGACGACGGCGTCCCACTGGTCGTCGGGCATCTGCCACAGCGGCACGCCGCCCTCGATCACGCCTGCGAAGCCGACCGCGGCGTCGAGACCGCCGAAGCGTGCCCGCGCCAACTCGACGGCGGCGGCCATTGCGTCGCGGTCGCGCACATCACCGACGAGAGTGGCTGTCCGGTCTGAGCCTCCCGCGGCGGCCGCGGTGGCCCGGAGGTCCTCCTCGGTGGCGAGCGCGTAGCGCAGCGCAGGGTCATCCGCGCACCGGTCGACGAGGACGAGGTTCCAGCCGTCGGCGGCCAGGCGCCGGGCCGTGGCCGCGCCGATCCCGCGTGCGGCCCCGGTCAGGAGCGCGACGGGCGCCGGGGCCGCGGTGTCGTTCATGGGCCGAGGGGCCTTCCGCCGTCGACGGCGATGATCGCGCCGGTCGTGTGGGTGAGGGCCGTACAGGCGGCGAGAACGGCGTCGGCCACGTCGTCGGCGGTGGCGAGCTTCTTCAACGGGGTGGCCTCCGTCTGGGCGTCGAGTAGTCCCTCGGGCATCGTCGCGGCGTAGTCGCCGAGGACGAAACCAGGCGAGACCGAGATGACCCGGATGTCAGGGGCCAGGGCCCGACCGAGCGAGCGCGTCATCGAGTCCATCGCCGCCTTGGACGCGCAGTAGGCGACGTTGGAGCCCATGCCCGTCACGGCGGCGACCGAGGAGATGTTGACCACCGTGCCGCCCCCGTCGCGCTGGAGCAGCGGGCGTAGCGCCCGCACCGTGGCGAACGCGCCGCGCCAGTTGGTGGCGAAGATCGAGTCGATCAGGTCGTCGTCGAGGCCTGCGAGGTCGTCGTGGGCGACCGGACTTGTGATGCCGGCGTTGTTGACGATCACGTCCAGCCGACCGAAGGTCGCCTCCACCAGGCGTGCCAGTTCCTCGAGGGCGTCGGGATCGGTCACCGACGCCTGCACGGCGAGATGCGGCGCTCCGCCCAGATCCGCGATGAGCTGCGCGGCCGGCCCCGACGACGCGCGGTACGTGGCGACGACGGTCGCTCCCTCCCCGGCGAGGCGGCGACAGATCGCCGAGCCGATGCCGCCCGCGCCACCGGTGACGACGGCCACCGCACCGTCCAGTGAGATGGCCATGTCAGGCGAACTCGACGAGACCGCGGACGATGCGGCCAGCGAGCAGGTCGGCGTACCCCTCGTTGATGGCGTCGAGTGGGTATGTCTTCGAGACGAGCGAGTCGAGTTCGATGGCGCCCTGCTCGGCGAGACGCAGCAGCCGGGGGATGTCCACTCGTGGGTTGCACGAGCCGAACACGGTGCCGCGGATCTGCTTCTCGAACAGCGTGAGATCCAGCAGCCCGAGCTGTGCTTCGTTCTGGACGAGCGGCGCTAGGCCCGTCACGACGAGGCGGCCGCGTTTTCCGAGCAGCGCCATCGCCGGGGCGATCATCTCGCCGGAGACGTTGCCGGGGGAGAGGATGACGACGTCGGCGTTCGCTCCCCGTGTGGCCTCGCTGACGGGACCGCCCGCCTCCGGGATCGACGCGACGGCGTGCGTGGCGCCCAGTGACAGGGCCGCCTCCCGCTTCATCTCCACCGGATCCACCGCGACGATGGTCACCGCCCCCGCGTGGCGGGCGCCCTGGACGGCGTTGATGCCGACCCCACCGACGCCGACGACGACGACGGTGTCACCGGGCGCGACCTCGCCGGTGTTGACCGCGGAGCCCCAACCGGTGGCGACACCGCAGCTCACGAGAGCGACCCGCGCGAGGTCGTGGTGGGGTTCCACCTTCACGACGGAGGACTCGTTCGCCACGATCATCTCCGAGAACGTCCCGAGCTGGCACATCAGGTTCAGGTCCCGGTCGCCGTGGTGGTGGCGCCACGTGTGGTCGGCGATCATCCCGTCCCCGGCGAACAGCTCCGCTGCCAGGTCACAGAGATTCTGATGGCCGGTGGAACACGACGGGCACCGACCACACGCCGGCACGAACGACATCGCGACGTGATCGCCGACGGCGAGGCTGGTCACCCCCTCGCCCACGGCCTCGACGACGCCGGCACCCTCGTGACCGCCGATGGCCGGCAGGAACGGGGGCAGACCCCACTCTGTTGGCATCGACAGGTCGCCCACCCGCAGGTGCTCGTCGGAGTGGCACAGCCCGGCGTAGCGCATCCGGATCAGCACCTCACCGGGATGGGGGTCGTCGAGTTCTATCTCGACGACGTCCCAGTTCTGACCCTCTTCCCAGACCACCGCAGCTCGTGTCTTCACGGGCTCAGTCAACCATCCCCGTGCCCGTGGCCGCCTCCCGGAGCGGGTCCAGCAGCTGCGACGATCACGGCGGTGAGGTCCGCTACGAGCCCTTCGAGGATGTCACGACCCTCGGCCGCGGTGGCCCCGGAGGGGTCACCGAGGACGCCGCTCGCGGAGACGGACCTCACTCCGGCCCGGCGGAGCTCGCCGATCAGCTCGGTGAGAGGACGCTCCTCACCGACGACGTCTCCGTAGTGGTGGACGAGGCCCGGCTCGAGCGCCAACATGACCGACGTCTCCGTGCGCCCGGCATGAGCGTCGCCGCCCGGAACCGCGGGTGCCCAGGTCATCACGGAACGGCCTTCGGCAGCGAGGAGCGATGCGGCTCCCGCGAGAGCGTCGGCGTTCCCACCGTGTCCGGATGCGAACACGACCGCCGAGCAGGGCCCCGCCAGCGACCGGCCGAGTTCCACCAGGACTGCGGTCAGCGCGTCCGTGCCGATGGAGACGGTGCCGGCGAATCCGGCATGTTCACCCGAGGCGCCGTAGGGGAGCGTCGGCAACAGGACCGCCGGCGTGCCGGTGGCGTTCGCGTTGCGTGTCGCCCGTGCTGCGACGGCCGTTGCGATCGTGGCGTCGGTGTCGAGTGGGAGATGTGGACCGTGTTGTTCGAGCGAACCGAGCGGGACGACCGCCACCGCCCCGGCGTACCGGGCGGCTTCGGGCCACGAGAGCCGGGCGAGGTCCAACTGCGGCTCAGCCCGGCTTTCGGGAGAGTGCGACGGGGACGAGTGCGCCGGGGCGGCTGTGGTCCTGGGACGGTCGCGGTGTGGCGGTTGCGTCGATCCCGGCGATGGCTTCGTCGCCGTGTCCGAACACGCAGTCGGGGTCGGGTCCGTCGAGGGGGATGCCGGTGAAGAACTTGGCGGCCATGCACCCGCCCTGGCAGGCGTCGTAGGAGCCGCAGCTCGCGCATGCGCCGGCCGAGCCGGGCTCTCGCAGTTCGGTGAACAGCTCCGACTCACGCCACACGCGGGTGAATCCGCCGGGGTCGCGGACGTTGCCGGCGAGGAACTCGTCGTGGATGACGAAGGGGCACGCGTAGACGTCGCCGACGGGGTCGATGAGGCAGACGACGCGCCCGGCGCCGCAGAGGTTGAGCCCGGGGAGCGACTCACCCAGAGCCGAGAGATGGAAGAAGGAGTCGCCGGTGAGGACCTGGGGATGATCGAGGAGCCAGGTGTAGAGCCGGCGTTGCTGGTCCTGGGTGGGGCGCAGGTCGAGGTAGACGTCGGCGCCTCGACCCGACGGGCGCAGCCGGGTGACGCGTAGCTGGGCGCCGTGCTCGTCGGCGATCGCGAGGAGGTCGTCCATCTGGTCGGCGTTGTGGCGGGTGGTGACGACGGAGATCTTGAACCCCTCGAAGCCGGCCTCGGTCAGCGCCGCCATGGCGTCGCGGGCGGCCACCCAGGTGCCCTCGCCGCGCAGCGCGTCGTTTGTGGCGGCGTCGACGCCGTCGAGGCTGATCTGGACGTCGACGTAGTCGGTGCCCGCCAGGCGGCGGGCCTCGGGCGCGCCGAGCCTCGTCCCGTTCGTGGAGAACTTCACGCCGACCTTGCGCTCCACGGCGTGGTCCAGGATGGTCCAGAAGTCACGGCGGACGAGGGGCTCACCGCCGCCGATGTTGACGTAGAAGACGTCCATGGCGGCGAACTCGTCGACGACGCGCAGCGCCTCGGCGGTCGACAACTCGTTCGGGTCCCGTCGCCCCGACGACGACAGGCAGTGCACGCACGCGAGATTGCATGCGTAGGTCAGTTCCCAGGTGAGACAGATGGGGGCGTCGAGGCCCTCCTTGAGGGTCTCGACGAGCGGCGGCTTTCCAGAGCGGTTCTCAGAGTTCACAGATGACCTCGGCGGCGGCGAGAGACGACAGTGCGGCGGTGAGCGAGCGACGCTCCCGCTCGGCGGATTCGGGATCGGACGCGGGGTCCACGGTCTGGTCGATCGCGGCGGCCGGCGACGGGTGGGTCTCGAGAGAGCGCACGAGGTCCACGAGTCCCTGCGACTTCAAGAAGACGAGGCGCCGGTTGCCGTAGTGGTACGCCAGCGCGCCGAACGCCTCGGGCCGCAACGCCACCTCGGGGCTGAGCCGGTGCGGCCGGGTCGGATCGAACGTGTCGGTCGGCGCGGACATGGGCGCTGGCCTAGTAGACCCCGCACATCCCGTCGATGGAGATCTCCTCGACCAGGACGTCAGTGGCGAGCTCGTCGGCGGCCACGACCGTCTCGTCGGTCGTCGTTTCGGTCTCGACGGTGTTGGCCTCGACGGTTTCGGTCGGCTCCATCGTGTGGTCCCCTCGGGTCGCGTGGTTGCACGACGATACCGGCGGTGTGCGACCGCGGGAAATCACCGGTGGGGTCCGCCCGACCCGCTGTGCCATGGTGAGCGACCGTGGACGCACCGAGGCTGATCCTCGACGCCCGGACGCGGTGGTCCGGCACGACGCTCATCGGTGGATCGCCGATTCGCGTCATGCGCCTGGGAGCGCGGGGTCTGCCGATCCTCGAGGCCGAACTCACGGGACGTCCCTCCCCGGATCCCGGAGCCGCGCGCTCCCTCTCGAAGCGGTTGTGCGCCGCGGGACTCGCTCACCCCGTCCCGGTGCCGTCGGGCATCGGGCGCGAGACGGTTGCCGTCGTGATCCCGGTCCATGACGACCCGGGTGGCGTCGGCTCGCTCCTCGCTGGCGACGGGATCGTCGGCAGCGCCGAGGTCGTCGTGGTCGACGACGGGTCCACAGCGGGGCGCGCGCCGCGTGTCGCGGCCCGGACGCTGCGCAACCAGACCGCACTGGGACCCGCCGCCGCCCGCAATCGGGGATGGAGGGCGACGGTGGCACCGTTCGTCGTGTTCGTCGACGCGGATGTCTCTGTGTCGGGTCGGTGGATCGAGGAACTCCTCGCCAGTTTCACCGACGACGATGTCGTGGCCGTCGCGCCGCGGGTCCGTGCAGCCCCCGGGAGCAGGGCCCTGGATCGCTATGAGGAGCACCGCTCGCCTCTCGACATGGGGACCGCCCCCGCCGTCGTCCGTCCCGGATCGCCCGTCCCCTACGTGCCGGCGGCTGCTCTCGTCGTGCGACGGGACGCCCTCGAGGCCGTCGGCGGCTTCGACGAGGCACTCCGCTACGGCGAGGACGTTGATCTCGTCTGGCGCCTCACTGCACTCGGCACAGTGCGGTACAGGCCTGACGTCGTGGTCGGCCACCGGAACCGCGGATCCTGGTGGGATCTCGCCCGTCAGCGGGCGTCCTACGGACGTGCCGCGGCCCCGCTGGAGAGTCGCCATCGTGGTGCCGCCTCACCGCTGGTCATCAATCGCTGGTCGGCGCTGGCCTGGGGTGGCGCGCTCGTCGGTGGACGGAGGGGCGCGCTGGGCGGCGTCCTCGTGGCGCTCGGGTCGACGACCGCGCTGGCCCGGCGCCTGCGCGGTCATGTCCCGGACCCGCTCGCCGTCTCCGTGCGGATAGCGGGGCTGGGGAACCTCGCCGCAGGTCGCTGGATCGCCGAGGCGGCGCGTCGAGCCTGGTGGCCCGTTCTCTTCGTGGCGGCGCCGCTGTCGCGTCGGGTGCGGAGGTTGACCGTCGCGATCGTGTTGGCGCCGCCACTCGCCTCCTGGTTCCGTCGGCGGCCGCGCCTCGATCCGCTGCGGTGGACGGTGGCGTGCGCGCTCGACGACGGCGCCTATGCGCTGGGTGCCTGGCGCGGATGTGTGCGCGAGCGCTCCGTGCGGGCCCTGCTCCCCCGCCTCAGGGCGGGCGAGCGTGAACCGGCGGCGCACAGACGCAGTCGGTAGGGTCTGGGGCGTGACCACAGCTCCGGCCGACGTGGCGATCGACACGGATGATCCCGCGGCGTTCCTTGCCGCCGGAGACTTCGTCGATCATGAGAACCCGGCGGTGCGTCGCTGGGTGGAGGAGACCGTCGACGGTGCCGTCGGGACCGAGGCCGCGGTGCGTGTCTACTACGACGTGCGGGACCGCGTCCGCTACGACCCGTGGACGGTGTCCACAGACTTCGAGACCTACCGGGCCTCCGCGCTGGTCACGCGCAGCGGCACGTGGTGCGTCCCGAAGGCCACTCTGTTCGTCGCAGGCTGTCGGGCGGCGGGCGTTCCCGCCCGGGTCGGACTCGCCGACGTTCGCAATCACCTCGCCAGCCCCAAGCTTCTCGAAGCGCTCGGGACCGAGATGTTCCACTACCACGGCTATGCGGAGGCTCACGTCGGGGGCCGGTGGGTCCGGGTGACGCCCACGTTCAACAAGGGTCTCTGCGAGAAGTTCGGAGTCCACCCCGCCGAGTGGGACGGGACGCACGACGCCCTGTTCCACGAGTTCGACACGTCCGGGCGTCGGCACATGACCTACGAGCGGTACCACGGCGTCTTCGCCGATGTGCCCTACCCGGAGATCTTCGCCGCGTTGAAGGTCGAGTACGGCGAGAACTACGACAGGCTCGTCGAGTACTCCGGCGGCGCCGAGGGTGCTGCCGACGCGGCGTTCTCCGGCTGACGGGTCCAGCGGAAGCCCTGCCGGGGCCACCGGGGGAGCGGCCTACGAGTAGGCGATCTCGGTGGTGAGGACCTGCTCGGACCAGTTGCCGACCTTCTCGCCCCGCAGCGGGCCGTGTGTCGGCCACGGGCCCGAAAGGTCGGTGCGCTCGCCCCGGCAGATCACCTCTGCCATGCGGTGGCGGTCGTTGAGCACGCGGATGTCGGCGAGGGGGTCACCGTCGACGACGATGACGTCGGCCTTCATGCCCTTCTCGATCGTGCCGATCTCGCCTTCCATCCGCATGGCGATGGCGCCGTTGCGCGTGGCGCAGGTGATCGCCTCGAGCGGTGACAGTCCGAGGGCCTGGGTGAACACCTCCATCTCGCGGCCGTGCCAGTGGCCGTAGGGGGTGAGCGAGAAGCCCGACTCCGACCCGCAGATGAGTGGCACACCGGCGTCGTAGGCGGTCCGCATCATCTTGCCGGTGGCCTCGATCTCGTTGCGGAAGATGTCCTCCATGCCCGGACGGGTCCCGACCTTGTGGCCGAAGTCGGCGAGGTTGGCGAGGAACGTGAAGGTGGGGCACAGCGACGCGCCCGCTTCGACGACCGCCTCGAGTGCCTCGTCGTCCATGAACGAGGCGTGCAGGATCATGTCGCAGCCCGCCTTCGCCGCGACCGTGGTCGAGTGGGCGGTGCGGCAGTGGGCCATGACCGGGATGCCGAGTTCATGGGCGGCGTCACAGGCGGCCTTCAACTCGTCGTAGCTCCAGACGAGCAACTCGCCGGGCCGGCCCGGGATCAGCCCGGTCGCGTGGATCTTGATCCAGTCCGCGCCCTGCTTGATGTGGCGACGAGTCCACATGATGACCTCGTCCACGGAGTTGACGACCTGGGCGTAGCCGACCTGGCCTTCGTCCGGCACGAGACGCCCGGCGGTGCCGCCGACCGCGGTCATGAGGGCCTGGACCCCTGCGGCCATGCGGGGACCCTCGACCACCCCGGCGTCGACGGCCTGACGTAGCGAAGGTCCCATCGAGAAGATCGAGTCGGGGTCGACGATCGAGGTCACCCCCGCGCGGCGGATCTTCGTCAGGTTCTGGCCGGTCACGAGGGCGTGCAGCGTGTGATCCCGATGGAAGAACAACTCGTCGTTGGACTGCACGTCGTCGAAGGTCGAGTGGCAATGGGCGTCGATGAGGCCGGGCAGCACCGTCCGGCCGGTGGCGTCGATGCGTTCGGCATCGGGTGAAGCCTCGGCCTCGGCGTCGGCGCCGACCGCCACGATCGCATCACCGTCGATGCGCACGCCCGGATTGGGGACGGCGTCGGCCCCGGTCCCGTCGATCAGCGTCCCGCCGGTGATGAGCAACTCCATGTCGGTCTCCGTTCGTCGTGTCCGCCGCAACGCTGCGACGCCCCCTGGACCAGTCCGATCGTACCCACCGGTCGGGTTACAGTCCCGTCCGTGGAACTCGGACTTCATGATCGCACGGCACTCGTCGCGGCTTCGTCCGCGGGACTGGGATTCGCCACGGCGGCAGCCCTCGCCGCGGAGGGATGTCGGGTCGTCGTCTCCGGTCGCAGCGCAGGTCGACTCGAGGAGGCCACCGGCCGGATCCCCGGGGCGATCCCGGTCGTGGCCGACGTCTCGACGCCCGACGGCGCAGCGGGACTCGTCGACGAGGCGGTGTCGGCACTCGGCCGCGTCGACATCCTCGTGACCAACGCAGGTGGCCCGCCCGCGGGCACGTTCGCGACGACCGACGTGAAGGCCTACCCCGACGCGCTGGCCCTCAACCTCCTGTCGGTCGTGGCGATGTGCAGGGCGGCCGTTCCGGCGATGTGCGAACGGGGATGGGGGCGCGTGCTCGCGATCACCTCGATCTCGGTGCGCGAGCCCATAGCGAACCTGATCCTGTCCAACACCGCGCGCGCCGGGGCGACCGGCTTCCTCAAGACCCTCGCCCTCGAAGTCGCGTCACAGGGGGTGACGGTGAACTCGATCCAGCCGGGACTCCACGAGACGGACCGACTCGTCGAGGTGTACGGCGACACGCTCGCGGAACAGACGGGCCGGATCCCTGCGGGCTTCCTCGGCGATCCGGCGGACTTCGGGCGCGTGGCCGCATTCCTGTGCTCCGAGTCGGCCCGGTTCATCACGGGTACGGCGGTGCCGGTCGACGGCGGTTCCCACCGGGGTCTCCAGTGACGTCGTGTGAACGGGTGGCCGGCTGGGCCATCATTGCCGTGACGACCGCAGAGGAGTGAGTCCGTGTTCCGACATGTCGTGATGTTCAGCTGGACCGAGGATGCCACCGACGAGGCGAAGCAGGCCGCGCTCGAAGCCGTGGGCGGCCTGCCCGACATGGTCGCCTCGATCCGCTCGTTCTCGGTCGGCACCGACGCCGGCCTGGCCGAGGGCAACTTCGACGCCTGCGTGGTGGCCGACTTCGACGACGAGGCCGGGTACATCACCTACCGCGACCACCCGGACCACGTCCGCGTCGTGACGGAGCTGCTCCGGCCCATCGCGTCGGGACGAGCGGCCGTCCAGTATCAGCTCTGAGTGCACTACTCGATCAGGGGGAAGCAATGGCCTACACCGTGACCGTCGACACCGATGAATGCCTGAGCTCGGGCAAGTGCGTCGCCGACTATCCCGAAGGTTTCGACTTCGACGACGACGACCTCGCCGTCGTCGCACCCGGCGTCTCGTCGCTCAGCGATGACCAGTTGTTGCGGGCGGCCCGCAACTGCCCGGCGCGTGCCATCCACCTGTTCGATGCCGACGGCGCGGAGATCGCGACCTGAGCCGCCGGTCCGGGGCCGGACGTCCCCGCTACCTCAGATGACGTAGCCCAGGTTGGCGACGATCTCCTCGCCCACCGCGACGTCGCCGGTGACGGTGACCTTCGCCTCGGAGGGGTCGACCCTCGAGCCGATCAGCCGGCGGAAGTCGGCGACGGAGAGCTGGATGGTCACCGTCGGCTCGGCTCCGTCGAAATCCTCGACGAGACGGGCGCGACCGTCGACCACGATCGCGATGGTGCGGGGGGAAGGTCCCTCGAGGCGCAGCTCGAGTCGGGTCCCGTCCGGCGCCCCGCCGAGCTTCCCCACGACGTAGGGCATCACCGAGGCGATCTCGTCCAACGACGCCTCGAACGCCGCGCCGGTACACGTCTCGGGCCGGCCGGTGGCGTGGCGGATGTCCTGCTCGTGCATCCACGTGTCGAAAACCCGGATCCGCATGAAACGCCCGTACGTGTCGGGCCCCGCCGGCGTCCACGCCTCCGCATCCCACTCGTGGTCCTCCATCGCGCCGAGAAGAGCGAGGCGGGAACCGACGACGCTCTCGAGTTCCTCCCACAACTCGGCGGGTGGGGTGCCGCGTAGCGAGACGATCCAGCGCTCGTTGAACTCCCCGATCGCGTTGCGGACGTGGGGGACCTCGCCGATCTCGACGTCGGGGACCTGTTCGCCCGCGAGCATGTGCTCGGTACCGATCACATGCGCGACGACATCCGCGACCGTCCACCCGGGGCATGCCGTCGGTGTGGACCAGTCCTCCTCATCGAGTTCCGCCGTGATGGCGAGAAGTGAAGTCCACGCGTCCTCGAGGGCCCGGGTCGTTGTGGTCCTGTCGACGTTCGCCATGGCGGGATCCTAGGTCTCCGGGCGCCCGGATTGCCGGGAGGTCGCGCCATGGCGGGATGATGGGCGACATGACATCGGTGAACGGATCGGAAACCGTGACGGTGGTGGGGCGTCACCCGGTCGCGGAGCTCCTGGCACTCGCTCCGGCGATGGTCCACCGGGTGCACGTGGCGGCATCGGCGCGCGGCGGCGGGCTCGATGCCCTGATCGCCGCGGCGGAGGCTGCTGCGGTGACCGTCGAAGTTGTGAACGACCGTCGCCTGGACTCCCTGGCCGGAGGCGGTGGCGAGCATCAGGGCGTCGTCGCGACGGCCACGCTGCCCCTGCCCGCAGGGCTCGACGGGTGGCTCGCCGACAGGCGCGGTCGGCCGGTCGCCCTGCTCGTCATCGACGGTGTGACGACGCCGGCCAACCTCGGCATCGTCTTGCGCACGGCGGTCGCTGTCGGGGTCGATGGCGTCGTCGTCCCCGACGTGGGCACGGCGGGGCTGGGGTCCGCCACGCTCAAGGCATCGGCCGGAGTGGCCCTGACGGCGCCCGTGTTGCGGGCGACGACCATCGACGACGTGGTCGAGTGCCTCCAGCGTCATGCCGTGGAGATCGTCGCGTTCGATGCCGGCGGCGACGATCTCTTCACTGCGGAACTGCCCCGAAGGGCCGCCTACGTGGTCGGTAACGAGTCCGTGGGGATCTCGCGGGTCGTGCGCGTGGGCGCCGCGGTCACGGTCGCCTTGAAGATGGCGCCGGGGGTCGAGTCGCTCAATGTCGCGGCAGCGGCTTCGGTGCTTCTCTACGAACTGGCGCGCCGGGGTCTCACGGACCCTGGAAGCTGAACTCGTCGAGCGCGATCGCCGCGTCGGCGTCGTCGGTCACGTCGACACCGTGCTCCGGCGCCGGTGCGTCGGCGCCCTCGATGGGAAGGCGACCGGTCGTGACCGCCTCGACGAGGTCCGGCAGCGGCATCGCCTTGGCGAACAGCCAGCCCTGGGCGTAGTCGCAGTAGTTGTCGGCGAGGAAGTCGCGCTGCTCGGGGGTCTCGACACCCTCGGCGACGACCGCCATGTCCAAGCGGTGCGCGAGCGTGATGATCGACGGCAGAACCTTGGCGATTCTCTCGGCGCCGTCGAGGTCCACGAGGAAGGCGCGGTCGATCTTGAGCGTCGAGGCCGGCAGCCGCTCGAGGTATGCGAGCGAGGACTGGCCGGTGCCGAAGTCGTCGATCGCAACGGACAGACCGAGTTCGCGCAGGCGTAGCAGGGCCCGGATCGCCGCAGCCGGGTCGTGCATCGTCATCGATTCGGTCACCTCGATCGTGATGAGCGCGGGGTTCGTGCCGGTCTCGACGAGTGCCCGCTCGACGAGTCGATCGAAACCCGCCTCGAGCAGTTGGCGGGCCGACACGTTGATCGACATCCGCACACTGCGACAGTCCGGTGCCCGTGCGAGCAACTCCGCCCGGTCGCGCAGTGCACGGTTGAGGACCCACTCGCCGAGCGGGACGATCTGACCGGAGTGCTCGGCCAACTCGATGAGCGAGCCGGTGTTGACCCAGGTGTCGCCGCGGCGCCACCGCAGTAGGGCCTCGACGGCGTGCAATGCGCCGTCGAAGGTCACGATCGGCTGGTAGTGGACCTCGAGTTCGTCGTCGCGGATCGCCTTCGGAAGGGCTGACATGATCTCGACGCGGCTGCGGGCCTTCGCCTCCAGTTCGTTGGAGAAGAAGACGACCTGGTTGCGGCCCATCGCCTTGGCCTCCTGCAGGGCGGTGTCGGCGTTCTGCACGAGACGGTCCGGCCCGACGGACTCGCCGGCGATGGCGACACCGGCGGACACCGTGACGAAGATCTCGCGGCCGTCGAGGGTGATCGGTTCCGCGAGGTGTGCCGCGATCCCCTCGGCGCGCCCGACGAGGCGGTCGGGGTCGCGGACACCCTCGAACACCGCCGCGAACTCGTCGCCCGCGAGGTGGGCGACGTAGTCGGTGCTGCGGTGGCCTTCGAGACGGGCGGCGACGAGTTGGAGTACCCGATCCGCCGTCGTATGGCCGAGGGAGTCGTTGACGATGGTGAACTCGTCGAGGTTCAGGGTCACGAGCCCGACGTTGGGCCACGTGCCTCCTTCTGCGAGCTTGTCGAGGTGGGCGGCGAGGTGCATCCGGTTGGGCAGGTCGGTCAGGGGGTGATAGCTCGCCCGACGCGCGAGGATCTCCTCGGCGCGACGTCGATCGGAGACGTCGTGGGAGTTCACGCAGAGCGCATTGATGTCCGGGTCCTTCAGGAGATTCGTGACGATGCTCTCCACCCAGACACGACGTCCGTCGCGGCCGATGAGCTCCGTGTCGGCGAGAAGGAGTTGGTCGTCGGGTTGATGCACCGACCGGCTGATGAGCTCGCGGGTGCGTTCGCGGTCGCCGGCGGTCACGAGGTCGGCGAAGGCGAGACCTACCACCTCGTCGACGTCGAGGCCGAGTAGTCGCTGGACGCCCGAGGACACGCCCGTCACCTTGCCGTTGCGGTCGAGGAGCCAGATCAGGCCGGGGACGTGGTCCACGAGCTTGCCGAACCGTCGGTTCGCCTGGTCCTGGGACGCCTCGGCGGCACGCTGGTCGCTGACGTCGCGGCACAGGACGAGGATCCGACTCCGTCGCCCTCCCGGGCCCGACGTCCGACGCGCGGACACCTCGTACTCGTGGTCGTTGAAGGGGCGGGGGAACTGGATGACGTCCTTGCGCGTCTCGCGACCGGCGAGGACGAGCTCGGCCCACTGGACGAACGGGCCGAGGTCGCGCGGGTCGAGGAATTCGGAGAGCCGTGCTCCGATGAGGTGGCGGGCGTCGCCACCCGCGGCCAGTTCATCGTCAGCGTACGCGAGCTCGAAGGAGTCACCGGCACGGTCGAGAACGAATACGGGGTCGCGGACGAGCGCGGCCATCTCGGCCGACATCTGATCGCGCACTTTCTTCCAGGGTGCCCCGAGCCGTGCCCTCATGGATGTCTTATCGGCGGCACCACCGCGCCGGTGTAGTGATTCGTCCGGTTCGCCACGAATTCGTCGGTGACCGCTGCCACGGGCGCGATTTTCGGGACCGGCTCCGCGTCGTGGCTAGTCTCGTGTGTGATGAGCACGGCGGGACCCCACTGATGCCGCGCCTGGACCTCCCCGCCGACCTCGACCTCTCGACCGACCCGTACCGGATCGCGTCGCTGGATCCGCCGTCGTGGCGTGGGCGCATGCACATGTTCATGGTCCCGGTCGCGCTCGTCGCAGCAGCGGTGCTCGTCGCGGCGACGCCCGGCGTCGGCGATCGGATCGCAGCCGCCGTCTACGGCCTCACCCTCGTGAACATGTTCGCCACGAGCGCGCTGTTCCACCGTCGGCGTTGGGGCGACGTGGGTTGGTGGCGGATGCGGCAACTGGACCACACGGCGATCTACCTGTTCATCGCGGGTTCCTACACGGCGATCGCCGGGCTCGGCCTCGACGGCTGGGTTCGTGTCTTCCTGCTGGTGGCAGCGTGGGTGGGCGCCGGCGTCGGCGTCCTTCTACGGTGGCTGCCCTTCAAGCCGCCATTCGGAATGATGAACACGTTGTTCCTCGCGCTGGGCTGGGCGTCGGTGA
The DNA here is from genome assembly GCA_040219085.1 of Acidimicrobiales bacterium. Classification (NCBI taxonomy): domain Bacteria; kingdom Bacillati; phylum Actinomycetota; class Acidimicrobiia; order Acidimicrobiales; species Acidimicrobiales bacterium. The sequence goes on along the minus strand of JAVJTC010000029.1, from coordinate 110,463 downwards.
TCGCGATGCCGGCCATCTGGACCCAGATCGGCCCGACCGGCGCCATCCTCATCTGGGTCGGTGGGCTCTTCTACACCGTCGGTGCACTGCTGTTGGGGGTACGTCGCCCCAACCCGTCGCAGCGTCACTTCGGCTACCACGAGGTCTGGCACGTGAACGTGACGATCGCCGCGGCTCTTCAGTTCGTCGCGATCGCCACCGTCGTCGCCGACCTGTGACGCCGCCGCTGGTCGAAGGTCCCGGAGTCGGCCCCCACCCCGAGCCGTGGCCCGAGGATCCGAGGTTCGACCCCGAGTTGCTCGCCGCGGGCGATCACCGCAACGTGGTCGACCGGTACCGGTACTGGCGCCACGAGGCGATCGTCGCCGACCTCGCCGCCCACCGCTTCGACTACCACGTCGCCGTCGAGAACTGGGAACACGATCGCAACATCGGCGCGGTCGTCCGTAATGCCAACGCGTTCGGCGCCGCCGCGGTGCACATCGTCGGTCGCCGCCGCTGGAACCGACGCGGCGCGATGGTCACCGACCGCTATCTCGACGTGGTCCACCACCCCGACATCGCGGCGTTCGCCCGGTGGGCACGGGGTGAGGACTGTCCGCTCGTCGGCATCGACAACGTCGAGGGATCGGTACCGCTGGAGACGACGCCATTACCGCGACGCTGCGCCCTGGTGTTCGGTCAGGAGGGACCGGGACTGTCCGCTGAGGCGCTCGGTGCTGCGAGCGTCGTGTGTGCGATCACCCAGTACGGCTCGACCCGGTCGGTCAACGCCGGCGTCGCATCCGGGATCGCGATGTGGGCCTGGCTGCGCCGACACGGCCCGGACTCCGGCGTGGGATCAGGTCACGAGGCCCGTGCCGAGGAGAAGGGCGCCGAGTGAGGCGAGCAGCGTCGCCGCGGCGAACGCGCCGCGGGCGGCAGCGTTGCGGGCCCTGGTGTGCATCCAGGCGGTGACACCCGATACCGCCACGAGGATGAGTTTCACGAACAGTGCGGCTTTCCAGCCCGTGGTCGTGGCGTCGAAGTCGACCTCGGCGGTGTTCCAGATTCCGGTGACGACGGCGAGTCCGAAGAACGGCCAGGCGACACGGTTGAACTGGCGTGCGGCTTTGCGGGGTGCGTCCTCACCGAGTCGTCGGATCACGGGGATCAGCGCCCCGAGCACGATCTGGCCACCGACCCAGACCGTCACCCCGAGAAGATGCAGGAAGATCCGGATGGTCGTGTCGTCGATCGAGAAGTCCACGTCGTGATTGTGCCACGACCGCGCGTGCGGACAGCCCGGTCGTCCTCCACACTGGGGGGCGTGACCGACCCCCGCGGCGACGCCGCAGCGGCCGCCGACGACGCCGGCGCGTCCGCCGAATCCGATGTGGCTGGCGACGCGCCCGAAGCCGAGGCGCCGTACAACCTTCCGGCGACGGCGGCGGACCCCTGGGCCGGGGTGGACTCGATCGTTCCGATCGTCGGCTTCGTGGTGCTCAACCGCATCTGGGGGCTGACGGCGGGGATCATCGGCGCCACCGCCTGGGGCTTGTTCGCAGCCGTCCGGCGCCGCCGTGCCGACCTTCCCATCGGCAAGTTCCTGCCGCTCGTCCTGGGGTTCATCGTCGCCCGCGGCATCGTGGGGATCCTGACCGACAGCGAAGACGTCTACTTCGGGATCGGGATCGGCCTCAAGGTGGCCATCGGACTCGTTCTCATCGGGTCCGCGATCATCGGCCGCAACATCGTCGGGATGGCCGCCCCTTACATCATCGGTTTCGACGAGGCCACCAGGGCCCACTCGATCTACCGGTCCGTGACGGCGCACCTCTCGGTGGCGACGGGCATCTGGTACATCATCTCGAGCGGCTACGAGACATGGCTGCTCGCCAATTCGAGCGCGAACGAGTTCGTGATCGTGCGGACGCTGATCAACTGGCCGGCGGGGATCATCCTGTTCGGCGGTGGTCTCGTATACGCCGAGATGCGGATGCGCAAGATCGACGGATTCCCCGGCATGTTCGCGCTCTTCGAGCGTCAGGTCGATGCTCAGGTGGCAGTGATGGAGCAGCGTCGCAAGGGCAGGAACTCCGACGGGACCGACGCCTGAGCGCAGCTCTCAGCGCTTCTCGACGAGGTCGTCGATCTCGGCTCCGACGAGCACCATGAGCGCCGTCAACCACAGCCACAGCAGTACGAGGACGACCCCGCCCAGGGTGCCGTACGTCTCGTTGTACGAGCCGAAGTTCGCCGTGTAGACGCTGAAGAGTCCGGATGCGACGAGCCACAGCACCGTGGCCGCGACCGGCCCGCGTAGCCGCAGGCGGTGGCGCTCGGTGCGCCGGTCCGGGCCGAGCCGGTACAGGATCGCCAGGCCGTAGGTCATCGCCACCAGCAGTGCCGGGAAACGCAGCGTGTTCACGAGCCAGCGCACGGGTCCGCCGAGACCGGTGTCGGCGACCACGGCCGGAAGCGCGGCGAGCAGGAACGCCGCTGTGGCGATGAAGGCGATCGCCCCGAAGGTCAATACGAGCGCCCGGAGTCGGAGCGCGACGAACTTCCGCCGCTCGCTCAGTTCATAGACGGTGTTGAGCGTGTTGAAGATCTTCACCATCGCCCCTGACGCCGTCCACAGCGCAAGTGCGACCCCGACGACCAGTCCGGTGGCCAGGCCACCCGATGACGACGATGTGATCCCCTCCAGTTGCTCGATGATCACCGAGCGGCTGCTCTCGGAGAGGCCCGAGAGGTTGCTCTCGATCTGGTTGCGGATGTCCCGGGGATCGGCCACGAGGCCGTAGAGCGACAAGAGGGCGACGGCGACGGCGGGGATCGCCAACAGCGCGTAGAAGGCGATGCCCGCCGCCTGGACGGTGAGGTTGTGGTCGCGGATCCGCTTCACGAGCTCGGCGACGAGGGGGCGGTACCTGGCGAGGGTGGGGGCCATGGAACGACCCTAGCGAAGGTCTCCCCGGGGGCCGGACGGTCCACGGCCTACAATGAAAGATCACCTCAGAACGACACCGACCGTTCTGAGCCCCGACGAAAGGAGACCCGATGTCGTTCATGGACACGGTCAAGAACTTGTTCTCCAAGAGCAAGGACACCGCTGGAGAGGTGGCCCACAAGGCCAAGGACGTGGCTGGAGACGTCGCCCACAAGGCGAAGGACCTGGCAGGTGACGTCAAGGAGAAGGTCGAGGATCGCTTCGACCACGACGGTGACGAGGTCGCTGACGCGGCCGCGGACGCCGTGGAGACTGCTGAGGACGCCGTCGAGGACGCGGCCGACGACCTCAAGGAGTAGCGCAGCGGCGTCGCCGCTGTTGACCTTCGGTGCGCGAGAGCGGGGCGGCACCGGGCTTTGACGCGCCGCAGGGCGGCACCGACGTGGGGGTGCCCCCGTGTACGATCTGCGACCGGTCCGCCGACCACGACTCCTCACAGAGGCCACCAAATGACGAAGTCACCCAAGTTCATCCGGGTTCTCCTGCCCGTCACCTTTCTCGTCGTCCTCGCGCTGCTCGGGGCGGCCTGCGGCGGCGACGATCCGGAGTTCGCCGACGAGGGATCCGGCGACGGTGCCGCGACCGACGACGGTTCCGGAGGAGACGCCGCGGGCGGTGACTCCGCCGACGGGTCCACCACGGACGACGGATCGGGCGGTGGTGTCGCTCTCGACGACGGATCGGGCGACGGTGCTTCGGACGGATCGGCCGACCCGACGCCCACCCCGGCCACTGCGTCCACCCTGCCGGACCCACTTCCCGAGCCCGCGCTCGAGGTGGGGCAACCGACCTCGGAGGATGCTGTCTTCCTCTATGTCGTCACCGACCTCGGGGTCGCCTATGTCGGGGACTGTCGCAACCTCGATCCGGCGGACTACGAGACCGGGACCTATTGCTCGGTGAAGGACGGGAACTCCTACGCGATCGGACAGGCCCCTGATCTGATCGAGGCGACGATCGTCGTCGCTGAAGGCGGCGACGGCTGGATCGTCCAGTCCACGAGCCTCAACTGATCGTGGCCCCCGTCTTCCCATGACCCTCGCGATCGAGGTCGTCGATCTCGAGAAGTGGTACGGCACGAACCATGCCCTTCGGGGTGTGTCCTTCGCCGTCGAAGAGGGTGAGGTCTTCGCCCTGCTCGGTCCCAACGGCGCGGGTAAGTCGACGACCGTCGAGATCCTCGAGGGGCATCGCGAGGCGTCGGCCGGCACCGTCGAGGTTCTCGGCATGAACCCCGCCACGGGTGGGCTGGCGCTGCGGGACCGCATCGGCGTCGTCCTGCAGACGTCGGGTTCGGAGAGCCTCCTGACCCCACGCGAGGTGGTGGACGTCTACGGGGCCGCGTACTCCCGGCGTCTCCCCACCGATGAGGTGCTGGATACGGTCGGGCTCACAGAGAAGGCCGATGACCGCATCGGGAGTCTCTCCGGTGGCCAGCAGCGGCGCGTCGACCTCGCGCTCGGTCTCGTCGGTTCTCCTGACCTGATCTTCCTCGACGAGCCGACGACGGGGTTCGACCCGTCGGCGCGGCGTCGTGCCTGGGAGCTCGTCGACAGGCTGCGCGGCGAGGGCCGGACCATCCTGTTGACGACGCACTACATGGACGAGGCGCAGCATCTCGCCGACCGCGTCGCCGTCATCGCACGAGGTGAGATCGTGGCCACGGGCCGACCGGGTGATCTCGGAGGCCCGAGCGAGACGGTCGTCGGGTTCGTCGTGCCCGCCGGTGTCGTGGTCCCCGAGGAACTACTCGCCCAGGGTCGGGTCACCGGCAACAGGTTCTCGGCCCGCAGCGCACGCCCGACCGCCTTCGTCGGTGACATCTGTGCCTGGGCGACCGGTCTCGGTCTCGAGCTAGAGGGGCTCACCGTCACCCGCCCGACGCTCGAAGACGTGTACCTGGAGCTCACGGAGCCCGGCGCCGAGGCCGGTGCCGCCGAGGAGAGCGGTGCCCGTGACTGAGCCGAGCGTGGCACGTCTGGTCGCCCACCACATCCGTTACCAGAACCGGCTCTTCTGGAGGGCACCGATCGGCGCGTTCTTCACCATCGCCCTGCCGCTGATCATGCTCGTCCTGTTCGACGCCATCTTCGACGGCGACGTCGAGATAGGCGGACGGGGCCCGGTCTCGATCACCCAGTTCTACACGCCTGCTCTCGCGGCGTTCGCAGCGGCGTCGGCCACCTACACGAACCTCGGAACCGGGTTGGCGATCTACCGTGAGGACGGGGTGCTGAAACGGTTCCGGTCCACACCGTTGCCGCCGTGGGTCTACATCGCCGGGGCCATCGGGTCGGGTGTGTGGATAGCCGCCATCGCCAACGCGATCATGATCGGAATCGCGGTTGTCGGCTTCGACGTCTCGCTTCCGGCCGACCGGATCCCCGCCGCCGCCGTGGCGTTCGGGTTCGGGGTCTTCGCGTTCGCCGCCCTCGGCGTGGCGCTCGCTTCGTTGGCGCCCTCGGGTGGAGCTGCGCCGGCGATGGCCAACGCCACGATCCTCCCGCTGAGCTTCATCTCCAACGTCTTCATCCCGCTCGAGGACCCGCCGGCGTGGCTCGACACCGTCGGTGACATCTTCCCGCTCAAGCACTTCGTCGAGGCCTTCCTCGCGCCGTTCGACCCCACCAGCACGGGCTCGGGGTTCGAGTGGGGTGACCTGGCGGTCGTTGCGGTCTGGGGCGTGCTGGGCGCGGTCGTGGCAGTGAGGTCCTTCCGGTGGCAACCGACGGTGGGCAAAGCCCGGTCCGGTCGTCGGAGCCGTACCGGTGCCCGTTCGGCGCGCTGACAGCACGTCCGGTCTTCGAGGCGGCGCTCAGAGGTAGTGGGCGTCGATGCGGGCGAAAGCCTCGGCATGGCTGAAGGCGTCGTCGACGTCGAGCGCTGCGGCAGCACTCGCTTCGCGCCGGATCCTCTCCCGGAAGGCCGCCGTCTGGGATCCGTCGACGTCGTCGGCGATGCCCATCGTCGTCTCGAACTGGCTCACATGGGCCTCGAGCGCCGTGACCTTCGTGTCGAGGTATCGGGAGATCCCCTCGACGTGGTTGGGTTCGTCGGCCTCGAACAGCAGCAGTTCCGTGGGGCGGTGGGGATCGAGGTCCTGCTCCGGGAAGAAGTGGGGATCGCGGGCGGCGACCAGACCTTCGACGGCCAGGAGTCCTGCGTTGCGGTGGTCGGGATGGAGGCGGTAGCGCTTCCACGGGTCGTGGCCGAGGAGGACGTCGGGCTTCAGGCGGCGGATCCAGGATGCGACGATGCCCCGGGTGACGAGGTCCGCCTCGAGTTCGCCGTCGGTGATGTCGAGGAAGACGACCTCGCCGATGGCGCCCAGCCTGCGGGCGGCCTCGCGTTGTTCCTCGTGGCGTGCGGCCACCAGCACGGCGGGATCGGCGGTGTGGTCCCAGGTCCCTTTCGACCCGTCGGTGCACACGAGAAGTGAGACCTCACATCCTGCGGCGGCCCACTTGGCGAGTGTGCCCCCGCAGCCGAACTCCGTGTCGTCGGGGTGCGCGGAGATCGACAGCGCCCGGCCCGGGGTCTCGAGGTCGTGGGTGAACGTCGTCATCTCGCGTGCTCCAGAACTGTGAGGTCGGCGGGCTCGTCGACATCCCATCCGAGCGACTCGTCCCGCACGATTCGGACGCTGTGTGCGAGCCGGTGCGCTTCGTCGATATGGCGGCGAAAAGAACCGGGCCCGTAGGAGAAGGTGAACCCCGGGCCGGTGGGGACCACGAGAACGTTGGTTCCTGCGAGGTGGCGGTCGGGGACGAGGACCACCCCGTCGGTGGTGAGGAGCTCCTCGAAGCTGTTGGCGAGGGGGAGATCGCTGTGTGCGACGACGACACGGCGCGCCCCCCGGTCGGCGAGTTCGCTCACGCCGGCGGTGACCGCACCATTCAGGTCGGTTCCCGGGCACCACACGATCGTCGCGCCGTGGCCGAGAGCCCAGGCGCGGACCGCGTCGTCATCGCATGCCACGGCGACCGGTAGGTCACCCGCGCAGTCGAGGACATGGGTCGCCATGGACCGCGCCAGATCCGCGCGCGCATCGGCACCGAGTTCCTCAGCGAGGCGTCCCTTAGCCGCGGCGAAGCTCTTCACGGGGACGAGCAGCCACTGCGCCGGGGTCATGCACCGGAGTCTATGGAGGTGTCGCCGCTAGGGTTCTCCGATCATGGACGTCCAGGTCGCGGTGGTCGGCGCGGGCTCGTGGGGCACAACGGTCGCAGCCCTGGCGAGTCGGAACGCGTCCACCCGCCTGTGGTGTCGCGAGGCGGACCTCGCCGCAGCGATCACCCGTGATCACATGAACCCCGTCTACCTGGAAGGCTTCACCCTCCCCTCGACGTTGGTCGCGACTCCCGAACTCGGCGAGGCGGTGTCGGACGCCGACATCGTGGTGATGGCCGTGCCGTCGCACGCCTTCCGGGAGATTCTCGAGGCCGTGGCGCCGCTCGTGGGCGCAGGGGCGCACGTTGTGAGCGTCGCCAAGGGCCTCGAACGCGGGACCGGGATGCGGATGACCGAGGTCGTCGCCGATGTCGTGCCGGGCCACCTCGCCGGAGCGTTGACGGGACCGAACCTCGCCAAGGAGATCCTCGCCGGCGACGCGGCCGCCTCGGTGATCGCGATGTCGGACGACGCGGTTGCGGCGGTCGTGCAGCAGGTGTTCGCCTCGCCCCGTTTCAAGGTGTACACGAACCACGATGTCGTCGGCTGTGAACTCGGTGGTGCCCTCAAGAACGTCTACGCGATCGCGTCGGGAATGGCCGACGGCCTGGGTACGGGCGACAACACCCGGGCCGCCGTGATCACCCGGAGCCTCGCTGAGCTCACCCGCCTCGGCGTGGCCATGGGTGGTGAGCCGGCGACCTTCGCCGGGCTCGCGGGGCTGGGCGACCTCATCGCGACGTGCACGAGTTCCCAGAGCCGGAACCGTCACGTCGGCGAAGAGCTCGGGAGGGGCCGATCCGTCAGCGAGGTCGTTGACGCGATGAACCAGGTGGCCGAAGGCGTCGAGACGGCCGAGGTCGTCGTGAGGCTCGCCGCAGCTCACGACGTGGCGGTTCCCATCGCGGCCATGGTCAGCGCGGTGATCAGCGGCGAGATGAGCGCTGCGGAGGCCTACCGTGGGCTGCTGCGGCCCGCCCGGGGTCACGAGTCCGATCCGGAGAACTGGTGAAACACGCCGCGCCGACCACAGTCACCCACCTGCTGGGCGTCCCGGGCCACGGACCCTTCGTGGCTGTGGACGAGCGCGGGGTGATCACGACCACAGCGGGCCGACTCGGCTGGTCCATCGGTGCCGAGGATCGTTGGCATCACGCAGCGGCCGAGGCGGCCGTGCGTCAGGTCGTCGAAGCCGGCGGTGCGATCGTCGAGACCCGTATGCGGATTCCGGGCGGCGACGCCATCCAGCGGATGTGGACCACGGTCGACGCGGGTCGCCCCGTGCTCGTGATCGAGTTCGAGAACGCGAGCCCCGTTCCCGTCGCCCTCGCGGTGACCGGTGGGGACGTCCCGTTCGTCGCGCGGCGAGAGCCGTCGTCGGTGACGGTGGCCGACGTCGACGGAGCCCCGCCCGACGCGACCATGTGGCCGCTACCGCACCGGACGCGCCTCCGGGTCGTGGTGGCGGGACCGTCGGGTGGTGTCACGGCGGAGCAGGTGGACGGCCTGGCGGACGCGTCCTCGGTGGCCTCCGGATGGGCCACGCACCTCGACGCGCTGGCACGGGTCCACATCGCAGGAGGTCCCGAGATCGACGGGTGGGCCGACGCCGTGCGGGTGCTGGTTCTCGCCGCCGACGGCCCGTTCGACGGTGTCGCGCCGCTGCGCACGGGCACCGACGTGGGCACCGTCGCCGTGGCGCTGGCGACGGTTGGCCTCGGTGCGCAGGCGATGGCGCTCCTCGACGGCGTGCTCCACCGTCAGCGTCGCAACGGAGGGTTTCCGCTCGTGGACGGGCCCGGCGACCGCGCCACCATCGCATGGGCCGCGGCGCGCGTCGCCCTCATCGCGGACGACCCCGGCGACTGGTTCGACGACCACGCCGAGGTGGTCGCCCGGGCGGTGGACCGCGCCGGTGGATCCGAACCTCACGGGGCGGTCGCCGCCACGGTCGCCCTCGCGGCACTCCGCCGACGAGGCATGCACGAGGCCGCCGACCACCTCGACCGTCGGGTGGGAGGCCGGGGCGGTGAGGCCGAAGCGCGCCATGAACCCACTGGTCACCCTGTCGGGGCCGCGGCGGAGGTGGTCCTCTCGACGGTGGCCAGGCTGGTCCGCGATGAGCCCGGGTCGATCGAGGTCGTTCCCGATGCCGCGCTCGGTGCGGTCGGGGTCGCCGTCGAGGTCCACGACCTGCGTACGACGTCCGGACTGCTCTCGTTCGGTACCCGCTGGCACGGGGAGAGACCCGCGCTGCTGTGGGACCTCGAGGCGAGCGGGCCGACGGAGCTCACCTGTGGGCTCGCTGCGGGCTGGCGCAGCGAGGAGACCCGGGGCGAGACGCTTCTCAGCACGGCGGCCGTTGCTGGTGACCGGAGCGAATAGTCTCGGCCCATGGCCAGAGTGGCGTTCGGAACAGACATGTCGACGCCGCTCACCGCGGCGATGGTCTCGCATCTCGGCGAGGCCGGACACACGGTGGTGACCGTGGCCGAGGACGAACCGTGGCCCGACGTCGGTCGCGCCGTGGGTGTGGCGGTCGCCACGGGCGACGCGCAGTTGGGTGTCGTGTGCTGTTGGACCGGGACGGGCGTGTCGATCGCCGCGAACAAGGTGCCGGGGATCCGTGCGGCGCTGTGCACCGACGCCGAGACCGCCACCGGTGCGCGTCGGTGGAACGATGCGAACGTCCTTGCGATGGGTATCCGTCTCACCTCGGCGCCCCTGGCGGTCGAGATCATCGACGCTTTTCTGGCCGGCGTCGTCGACCCCGACGAGGTCGCCGAGATCGCGAAGTTGGAACGGGCCTGATGGCGACCCGGCCCGGCGCAGGGGAGCGGGTCTGACGATGCCCGTGCCGCGCCTGCGGAAGGCGAACCGTTCCACCTCGCCGAGCCTCGCCGTCGAGCGCGAACTGTGGGGGAGTGGTCACGACTTCGTCGTCGGCCTCGACGAGGTGGGCAAGGGTGCATGGGCCGGTCCGCTCACCGTGGGTGCCGCGGTGGTTCCCCGGGACCGTCGCATCTACAAGGTGCGGGACTCGAAGATGCTCACTTCAGCGGAGCGCGAGGCGCTGTTCGAGCGGATCGCCGGATGGTGCGTGTCGTGGGGTGTCGGCCACGCATCTCATTCCGAGTGTGACGAGTTGGGCATGTCCGAGGCCCAGCGCCTCGCCGCCCGACGTGCCCTTGCTGCGCTCGATGTGGAACCCGATGCCGTCGTCCTCGACGGGAAGTGGGACTTCGTCGGAGGGGCACGCCGGATCGTCAAGGGTGATGCCGTGTGCCTGTCGATCGCGGCGGCGTCGATCCTCGCGAAGGTGACCCGGGACCGGCTGATGATCGCGGAGGCCGAGCACTACCCGGCGTGGTGGTTCGCCCAGAACAAGGGGTACCCGTGTCATCGCCATCGGGCGGCGTTGCAGGCGTGGGGTCCGACCACGATCCACCGGCGCAGCTGGGCGTTCATGGACACCCTGGCGTTCTCGGCGGGTCCACGGTTCGTGCGCGACGACGGCCAGGGGTCCCTCTTCGAGGTGGCCTGATCGGCTCGGCGGCCCGGACCGGCCTGCGCTGACGCCTCTCGGTCGTACGCGTCGGGGTCTCTTGCACAGCCATGGGCGGCGGTTGCTGGTTGGTGCCAACGTTGGAGCGAAAACGGCCCCGGCTCCCATGGGTTGCGGCATTCGGGAAGACCACGGAGCGTAAGTCGCCCGCCACTTTCGCTACGACGTTGTCGCGTGCAGCCTTACTGCTCTCTTCTCAGGGAGGGCCGACGCTACGGTCGGATCTATGCGTGACCACGGTGAGGTGCCGCAGCGTGTGGTCGAACAGCGGATCAGGAATCGGATCATCGAGTACCTGGAGTTGGCTGCGTCCTTCGAGGCTCAGGCCGCCTGTCAGCGAGCGGTGCCCCGAGTGAACGTGGCCATCGATGTCGTCAACCAGTGGGGTGACTGGGTGCGAACGGATCCGCCGACTCGGGCTGACCTGCCCGACGTGTTCTCCGATGCCGAGGTCGAGACGATGGGTGCCTACGCTGAGGCCGTGAATGCAGCGGCAGTTGTCCTTCCCGGCGGCTTTCCCGATCTCGCAGAGGTCCAGCGCCTGAAGGAGTGGGAGTCTCTCCGCAAGACGGCCGGTGAGGCACTTCGGGTCTTCGAGGTCCGGGGTCGGCTCTCTGAAGACCGAGAGGCATGAGCGTGGTGACATCGATGGACAGGCGTTCGTTGAAGACGATCGGACCGCTCGTGGTGTGGACCTTTTTCGTGTGGACGTCGCGGATCCGCAACGTCTTCAGCGACGACGGTCTCGACGCCTTCGACCGGACGTGGCGTACCGGCGTGGCCGTCGTGTTCATCGGCTTCTCCGTCGCCATGGGTGTCGCTCTGTGGCGCTCACGCAGGGACGGCCTCGGTGCCGGTGCCGCCCGGCTCCTGGCGGTCTTCGCGTCCTGGACCGTGGCGTTCTGGGTGGTGCGGGGAGGCGGGATTCTTCTCGACGGCAACCACGACGCGGGGTTCAAGGCGATCCACACGGTGCTCGCAGTGTTCTCCATCGGGTTGGCCGCGCTCGCGCTGCGGGGGCGGACGGGCACCCGGACCCCCGTGGGCTCCGCCGCCTGATCTGGCCCCGGTGGGGGTCCTCACGGCTACGATGCGCCGCCATGGGTCAGCCCGTCACCGTCGTAGAAAAGCCGTCGAGCGCCACGCACGCCGTGCGCTTCGAGATCAACCGGTCGATCACCGGGATGGGGCATCTCCACTACAGCTCCATCGAAGACGTCGTCCGGGATCGTCCGCCTGACCGTCTCGCCCGCCGCCTGTTCGAACACGGCGGTGTCGACGGCGTCCACGTCAACTCCAACGTCGTCACGGTCGACATCGCGAAGGGTGGCTCGGCCGAGGGGATCAAGGAGATCCTCGAGGATCTCTTCACGTACTACCGCCCCGGCGTCGAGGTGCCCAGCTTCGACATGGGCGACGACGCCGCAGAGTAGACCGGCGAGGGGTTGAACTCCCCGAACACATGTTCGATACTCGCGCGGTGGCTTCCCCCCGTCCTGAACTCGCCGCCGTCGCCGAACATCTCCGGCCCGTCAGCCTCGCGCTCGAACAGACTCTGCCCGTCGCCGGCGCCTTCGCCTCGCTGATCGGACGGGGTGGACTCGTCCGGGGGTCCACCCTGGCCGTGACCGGGGAGGGTGCGGCGGTGTCGGTCGCCCTGGCCCTGTGTGTCGAGGCGGCATCGGCGGGTTCATGGGTCGCGGTGGTGGGGTCGCGTCGTCTCGGACTGGCCGCCGCCGATGAACTCGGCCTTCCCCTGGAACGTCTCGTCCTCGTCGACGACCCCGAGTCCCGGCTCGTTCCGGCGGTCACCGCCGCGCTGGTCGACGCGTTCGAGTTGACCCTTGTCGTCGACCAGCCGCGGCTCTCGGCCTCCCGGACCCGCAAGCTCGTGAGCCGCAACCGAGAGCGCGGCGGAGTGCTGATGCGGGTCGGCGGAACCGACTGGCCCGACGCCCCCGACGTCACGGTCGCCGTCACCGGGTCGGTGTGGACCGGGCTCGGTCGCGGCCATGGAGTCCTACGCGCCCGCCGGGTGGAACTCGCCGTCTCCGGCCGCCGCCAGGGCGGTATCCGTCGTGGTCGAATCTGGCTTCCCGATGCCGATGGCGTCGTCCGCGTGGCCGAGGAGACCGAAACGGTTCCACATGGGGGTGGTCGCGCTCTTACACTCGCCGGGTGACCGCGACCGGGCCCGGCATCGGAGAGGCCGTCTCCCGTGCAGAACTGCAGCGCCGTACGGTGCGGACCCTCGTGTGGTCCCAGGTCCTCGCGGGTGGGACCACCGCAGCCGTCGTCACGATCGGCTCGCTGCTGGCCAAGGAGATCACCGACACCGACTCGCTCGCGGGCACCGCAACGGCGGCTCTCACCCTGGGAACCGCGCTCGCCGCCCTACCGCTCGCCCGTCATGCCTCGAAGGTGGGCCGGCGACCCGTTCTGGCCGGCGGGTTCGCCGTCGGTGGCGTCGGTGCGCTCGCAGTGGGTCTGGCAGCAGCCATCGGCTCCTATCCGCTTCTGCTCGTCGGGATGGCCGCCGTGGGAATCGGCCAGGCGGCCGGACTCCAGGCCCGGTTCGCCGCGGCCGACCTGGCCGATGACGCCGGACGCGCCGGTGCCATCGGCACGGTCGTGTGGGCGATGACGGTCGGATCCGTCGCTGCGCCGAACCTGCTCGGCCCGTCCTCTCGGGTGGCCGACTCACTCGGTCTGGAGGAACTGGCGGGTCTGCCCATCGTGGGAGTGGTCCTCGCATTCTGCGCCGCCCTGTTCGTCGCGAAGCGACTCCGGCCCGACCCTCTCGTCGAAGCGGGCGGCCTCGACGCGCCGGGAGTGGGGCGTCGTCCCCTGCGTCCCGCCATCACGGCCATCCGCACGAACCTCGACGCAGCCGTGTCACTGGCCTCCGTCGTCGTCGCCCACGCGACCATGGTCGGGGTCATGTCGATGACGGCGATCCATCTCGACGACGGTGGACAGTCGAAGGCGTTCATCGGTTTCGTGATCAGCACCCACATCGCGGGGATGTACGCCTTCTCTCCGGTGGCGGGTCGGCTGGCGGACAGGATCGGCAGGGTGCCGACGCTCGCACTCGGTGCCGCCGTCCTGGTGCTGGCGACCGACACGGCCGGCCACTCCCACGGCTCGGAGTCCGTGATGATGCTGCTGGCACTCTTCGCCCTGGGTTTCGGGTGGAGCCTCGCGCTGGTGGCGGGAAGTGCACTGCTGACCGAGTCGGTATCCGTCGAGGTCCGGGTCTCGGCCCAGGGGCTGTCTGATGTCGCGATGTCGGCGAGTGGCGCCATCGCCGCCGTGGCGGCCGGTTTCGCTGTCGACACGATCGGCTACCACCACCTGAGTCATATCGGCATGGGTCTCAGCTCGGCGATGCTGGCCGTCGCCATCGCCCGCGCCGTCACCAACCGGCGGGTGGTCCGGGCCGCTGCGCTCCGGTGACAGTCAACTCGCCATGTCGGCGGGATCGACCAGCCACTCGCTCACCCGCGCGGTGAGTTCGGTGATGGCCGCAGCGATGCCCAGCGCATCGATGACGTCGCGGTCACCGAGGTCGAGGGATGCCGCCGTCCGGAAGTCCTCCTCGGTGCCCGAGAGGCGGAAGTAGGCGGGGGTGGTCGTCTCGCGCGCTCCGGGGTTCAACTCGAGCATCGCGGCGCACGTCGTCACCGCGACCTGGCGATCCGCGGCCGGCACGTCGGTCCCGTCGAAGACCGACCGCCCGCACGCGGCCATGTAGGTGGGTGGGCACGCGTTCGTGTGGGCGATGAGGTTCTGATGGAAGTAGATCCACATGGCGATGCCGAACACGATCTTCATTCCGTGGCGCGCGACGAGTGCCCGCAGGGCGGCGCGTGTGGATTCCTTCCCGGAGCTGAGCGAGTTCCAGGAGTACAGGAGCTGGTGGGTGCCGTGGGTCGCGTGGAGGCCGCCGAGCGTCTCGGTCGTGTTGGCGACGGCCTCGCCCAGGAGTGCGGCGATGGTCGCCTCCACCGGCGCGATGTCGGGCCCGGTGCGGAGGACCTCAGAGAAGATCCGGTCGGCCACCAGGTGGGCGGACTCGTGCATCACCACGTGACCCGAGAAGAACAGTCGCAGCTCGTTCGCGTCTGCGGCGACGGGAACGCCGGAGGCGGCGATCTCACGCAGTGTCGCCACGTCTCCCGCGTAGGGGACCGTCCCGGACGCGAGGATCGCAGCGAGAGCGGTCAGTGGCGCGGACCGGTAGCGATGCCCCAGAGCATCGGGCCGATCGACGAAGCGGACACCCATCTCCCGGGCCGTGAGACGCACGCCACGGAACACAGGGTTCAGAGCTACGAGGTAGCTGTCACCGAAGCAATCGGGAAGGCTCTCGTCGCAGTGGTATTGCTCGTCCACCCACAGCAGGGTTGCAAGGGGAGAGCGTTCGTCAATCATCAGAGCCAAGGTCGGGATCGGGACGTAGTCCCGACCCCGACCTCCGGAGTCACGAGCTCACGTAGTCGGGATTCGAGATCTGTTGGGTGAGGACCTCGGCTGAACCGAAGTCGGTGACCGCGGGAACCTCGTAGGCGCGCCGGGCCTTGGGCTGGGGACTGCGGGGGTCTGTATCGGTGTTCATCCTGCGACCGTATCCGTGGCACTCTGGCCCGGTCAACGACACCCGCCTCCACCACCACTGATCCCGGGCGACGACATGCACCACCACATCGCCTACGGGCTCACCATCAGGTCCAATCGTCCCCTCGGCGAGCTCCCCGCGGTTGAGCGGACCGCGTCGGTGGATCTCGAGGTCATCTGGGAGGAGGTTTCCCGACCGCACCCCGCAGAGCGTGAGTGGTTCCGCTCCTGGGACGACGCATCGGGGACTCCCCGCCTGCGGGCGGCACGCAACGGGGCCGGCGGGTACGTCCTGCGGGTCGGAGAGGAGGTCGAGTACGAGATCGCATCCGATGCAGCGACGATCCGGTGTCGAGCCACGCCGGCGAGCTCGAGGGGAGTCGTCGTCGGCGCCCTCCTCGACCAGGTGGTGCCCCTCGCGCTCTCGCACCGCGGTGCCGCCGTGTTCCACGGAAGCGCCGTCGAGTTCGACGGGGTGGCCGCGGCCTTCCTCGGTGTGTCGGGACGAGGAAAGTCGACTCTGGCGGCGCACTTCGGCCGGCGTGGCCATCCGGTGGTGAGCGACGACTGCCTCGTGCTCGACGATGACGGCACTGTTGCCCGGGTCCGACCTTCGTATCCGGGGGTTCGTCTGTGGGGTGACTCGCTCGACACGCTCCTGCCGGAGTCCGAACGCAACGACACGGTGAGACTCGCGTCGGGCAAGTCGAGGTACGGGAATGCCGGAGCGGTTCCTTTCGCCGCGTCGGCGTTGCCGTTGGATCGGGTGTTTCTCCTCGCCCCGGCGACCACGATGCGCCTGGAGGTCTCACCACTGCAGGGGGCAGCGCTTCTGCAGGCCATCATCAGGTGCCAGTTCCTGCTCGATCACACCGACCCGACCGAACTCGACCGGTCCTTCGCCGCGGCGGGCCGTCTCGTCGGCGCCGTCCCCTGTTCGCTTCTGTCGGTCCCCCGGGATCTGACCCGACTCGACGAGCACGTCGAGGAGATCCTGGACCTGGTGCGGGCCTAGGCTCTGCAGCGGAGGAATCGCGATGGAAACCGGACCCACGTACGTCGTCGGCACGTCGCTGGTCGCCAACGAGATCGACGGAGAGACGGTCGTGTTGAACCTGGGCACCGGCCAGTACCACGGGCTCAACCCTGTGGCGGCCTCGGTGTGGTCATGGATACAGGAGCCGAGGTCGCTGGACGAACTGACTGCCCTGGTGGTTTCGGAGTTCGATGTCGACGAGGGGCGGGCCCGCACCGACCTCGAGGCTCTGCTGGTCGACCTCGTCGAACGGAACCTCGCCGTCACCGACCCGTGATGAACGCACTCGCCCGTCGCATGACGATGGCCTGGCTCGTGATGGTGGCCGTCGTCGTAGGAACCCGCTACCGCATCGCCTTCAGGTTCCGTCCGACCGCCACGCTCAACGAGTCGGCCGGCGCCCTCGGTCGGCGGCGAGCGGACCCGGTACGCCTCTCGAGTGCCGTGTCCACGTCGGCGCGCGTGATCCCGGGTTACACGTGTCTCCCGCAGGCGTATGCGATGCGCCGGCTCATGCGTTCACGCGGCCACGACTGTGAGGTGCGCTTCGGCGTGGCCACGGCAGGCCCGAGGGGGTTCAGCGCCCACGCCTGGGTGGAGGACATGGACGGCAACGTCGTCCACGGAGCCGTCGAGGAGGACTACACGGCCCTCGCGCCGGCCCGCTGACCACGGCTTGCCGCAGACGAACATGTGTTCGATACTCGCGCGGTGGTCTCCGCCCATGGTCGGGACGTCCCCGTTCGCATGCTCGTCGTCGCCCAGGGCGACTGGCCCGTCGTCGCGCTCGGCCTACCTCTCGACGAGCCGGTCGCGGTGGTGGTCGCCAACCGGGTGGTCGCCTGTTCGCCGGCCGCCCGACGGGCGACGGTGCACCGGGGCCTCAGCCGTCGTGAAGCCCAGTCGCGCTGTGCGGACCTCGTCGTGGTCGAACGTGACCCCGCGGCGGAGGTCCGTCACCACGAACCCGTCCTGACCGTCCTCGACGACATCTGTCCCCGCGTGGAGATCCTCCGCCCCGGTGTGTGTGCCTTCCCCACCCGGGGGCCGTCGCGCTACTTCGGTGGTGACGAGGTGCTGGCCCGCAGGGTCCACGAACTGCTCGCCGATGTGACCGTGGGTCCCGGCAACGTGACACCGCCGGTATACGTGGGCATCGCCGACGGGGTCTTCGCCGCCCGCCTCGCCGCCCGGTCCGCCCGCCCGGTCGCTGTCGTCGCCGCAGGGCGGAGCAGGGCGTTCCTCGCCTCCCGCCCTGTCGACGACATCGTGTCCGTCGGCGACGGCGGCACCGGTGACGCGCCCGTCGAAGTCTGGAAGCGCCTCGGCGTGCGCACCCTGGGGGACCTGGCCGCACTGCCGGCAACCGACGTGCTCGGTCGTTTCGGCGAGGTCGGAGCAACGGCTCACCGTCTGGCCCGGGGCCTCGACCGCCGCCCACCGGATCTGCGTGACCCCCCGGCGGACATGACCGTCACCATGGATCTCGACCCGCCGCTCGAACGCATCGAGGCGGCGGCGTTCGTCGCCCGGACCCTCGCCGACGAACTCTCGACCCGGCTCGGCTCCCACGGGTCGGGCTGTGGGCTCGTCGAGATCGCCGCCGAGACCGAACACGGGGAGACCCTCGTCCGGTTGTGGCGCGGCGAGGGGTCACTCGGCCCCGCGGCGATCGCTGATCGCGTGCGGTGGCAACTCGACGGTTGGCTCACCGGGCCCCCTGCCGTGCGACCCACGGGCGGCCTGGCCCGCCTCGGCCTCACCGCGCTCGAAGTCGGACCGGCGGTCGGTCGTCAGCTCGGTTTCTGGGGGTCACAGACCGCCGTCGTCGAACGGGTGACGCGTGCCGTCGCCCGCGTCCAGGGGATCGCCGGGGTCGGCACGGTGTCGGTTCCCGAACGACGTGGTGGACGTGACCCGGCCGAGATGATCGTGAGGGTGGCGGCCGAGGCGGTGGACCTCGTCGAACGTGAACGGCGAGCGGTCGAATCCTCCGTGCTCGGGTCCGCCCCGTCACCTGTCCGGCCGCCCGACACGCCGCCATGGCCCGGTGCGTTGCCGCCACCTTCGCCGGCGGTCGTCCACCCGGCGCCGGTGCCCGTGCGGGTCCTCGACGAGGCGGGAGAGCCGGTGGCGGTCAGTGGACGGGGTCTGTTGTCCGATGAGCCGGCGACGATCGTCCCCGAGAGGGGACCGCCACGTTCGATCGCATCGTGGGCCGGCCCCTGGCCGGTCGAGGAGCGGTGGTGGGATCCCCGGTCGCAGCGTCGCCGGGCCCGTTTCCAGATGATCCTCGACGACGGGGCCGCCATGCTCGTCGTCCTCGAGGGTGGTGAGTGGTACCTCGCGGCGAGCTACGACTGAGGGGTCGGGGCTCGCCTAGTGTCGCCCCATGGCGACCCTGCTCGAACCCATCGACGTCGGCGCTGTCACGGTTCGCAACCGCGCCGTGGTGACGGCCCACGGTGCCTTCCTCGACTTCTACCGCCCGGGGGAATCCGCCGACCGCTACGCGGGCTACCTCGAGGCCCGGGCGCGCGGCGGTGCCGGCCTCATCATCCTCCAACCTGTCCACGTCCACCCCTCCAGCCACGCCCTCGGTCATCACGTCTACGACCGCGACGACCTGGCTCCCAAGTGGGCCCATGTCGCCGACCGTCTGCACCGTCACGACACGACCGCGCTGGTCCAGTTGTTCCACTTCGGCGCCCAGTTCACCTCCGACGGCCGCGAGGACCTGCAACCCCTGTGGTCCTTCGACGGTCAGCCTTCGCCCGAGGGGGAGGGCTCGCACCGTATGACCGGCGTAGAGATCGAAGAAGTCCTCGACGGCTACGTCCGCACCGCCGTCCTGGCGGTCGAGTCCGGCCTCGACGGGGTCGAGTTGCACGCCACCCACGGCTACCTCCTCCAGCAGTCGTTCAGCCCGTGGGGCAACGACCGCGACGACGAGTGGGGTGAGCCGCTGCGCTTCGCCCGCGAGCTCATCGCCCGGGTCCGCGCCGCGCTCGGCGCAGAGCACGTCGTTGGTCTGCGGATCTCCGCCGATGACTGGGTTCGTCCCGACCAGGGCGGCCTCGGCGCCGAGGGGCTCCAGGACGTGGCGGCTGCGCTCGTCGCCGACGGGGGCCTCGACTACCTGAATCACTCCGAAGGGGCGAAGTCCTCCCACTACGCCCGCTCGATCGGCAACTACCGCCATCCCCACGGAGAATGGCTGCCTCTCACCGGGGGACTTCGCCAGGCCATCGACGCGGCGGTCCCCGTCATCGGGGTCGGCAAGCTCCACACCCCTGATGACGCCGAGGCGGCGCTGGCCGCGGGTGTGTGTGACATGGTCGCGATGACCCGGGCTCACATCGCGGACCCGGATGTGATCACCAAGTACTCGAGCCGTCGCACCGCGGAGATCCGCCCGTGCGTGGGAGCGAACCAGGGTTGCGTGGACCGCATGGTCGGGGCCCTGCCGATCACCTGTTTCCACAACCCCGACGTCGGCCGTGAACACCGACTGGCGCCGGTGCGGCGTAACGGGTCTGCGAAGGTCCTCGTCGTCGGGGCCGGACCGGCCGGGCTCAAGGCGGCCGAGGCCGCGGCCGTGCGCGGCCACCGGGTCACCGTCGTCGACGCCGCGTCCCGCCCGGGCGGGCGGCTGCTCGCGCTCGAACGGTGCGGGCCGGCCGCAGAGCTCCTGGATTCGGTGCGACACCTCGTCGACCGCTGCAAAGACCTCGGGGTCGAGATGCGCCTCGGCGAACACCTCGACGACGTCCCTGCCGGGTACGGGGCGGTCGTCCTGGCGACGGGAGCATCACCGGATCCCGCCTCACTCGGGGTGGGGGACGGTTCCGTGCCGGTGTTGTCGACCGACGACGCCGCGTGGGGGCGTCTCGACGGTCAACCGTTCGACGTCTCCGGTGCGGGGATCCTCGTCGTCGACCACCTCGGCACCAACGAGGTGGCCCTGGCCGCGGAGTCCCTCGTCGCCCGCGGGGCTCAGGTCACGTTCATCACGCCGGGGCCTTCACCGATGTGGGCCGTCGGATTCACCCACCTGCGGGCCTTGATGGAGGCCCTCCATGTCGAGGGCTCGACAGTGGAGTCCTCGACCGGTTTCGTGGACATCGCCAATGGCGCGGTGACCACCCGTCACGTCTATTCGAAGCAGCGTTCGACGCGCCCTTTCGACGCCGTCGTCGCCGGTGTCCACGCCCGGGCGAACACGGCTCTTCGGGCGTCGGCGGAGGCCACCGGTGCGCACGTTCACCTCGCGGGGGACGCCGTGGCGCCGCGCACGGCCATGCACGCGTTTCGCGAAGGTGCCGACGTCGGTGCTGCCGTCGGCGGCTAGCGCACCACCGTGTCGGTCGGAACCAGGCGCCTCAGCCAGATCTGGCCTCCGACCAGCGCCGCCGCGCCGATCAGCGCGTAGGCCGCAGAGACGAGCCAGGCCACGCGGTACGAGGACGCTTCGACGATGACCCCGAACAGCAACGGTCCGCCGCCCGCGCCGATGTAGGCGCCGGCCTGGGTGATGCCGGTGGCCGCAGCGGCCGCCTCCCGGTTACGGCGTACCACGGCGAGGTGGTAGAGCCCCGGCCACGCCCAGCCCGCACCGAACGCGAGCGGTGTGAACGCGTAGATCGCCCAGGCGTCCTGGATGGCGAGTCCGGCGAATGCGATCGCACCCAGTGCCAGCATCACCGTCGACGCGGCGAGCGGTTCGATGGTGCCGCGATCCGCTCGGGCGCCGGCGATGAGTCGCACGGAGATGCCGCACACGCTGCCGATGGTGAGCATCCAGCCGGCGAGCCCGTCGGGGACGCCCGAGTCGACCGCGGACGAGACGAGGAATCCGCCGAGTGCGGTGACCGCAGCGCCGCCGAAGACCATCGCGACGGCCAGCAACAGCAACGGCCCCATCGGAGTCTGGACACGCCCGTGGCGTTTCGGTGCCACGTGCATGTCGGCGTGCACCCGACTCAGGAGTGTGAATGCGATCGCCGGCACCGCGACCGCCGCCACGTAGGCCCAGCGCCAACCGACGGTCAGCGCGAACACGGGAACCGCAGCGCCGCCCAACAGCGTGGCCAGTGGCATGCCGGACTGTTTGAGCCCCATCGCGAAGCCGAGGTTGCCGTCGTCGAAGCGGTCCGACAGCAGGAGGTTCGTCGACGGCTGGACGAGCGAGTTGGACAGGCCCGCCAGGGCGAGGAATGCGTAGAGCGTCGGCCACGAATCCGCCATGGTCGCGATGCAGATCATCGCGGTCGCCGACATCACGCAACCGATGCGCAGCGCGTTGGTCGGACCGAGTCGCTGGGCGAGCTTCCCGAGTTTCGTGGACGTGATCGCCGCGGTGAAGAAGTAGATGGCGATCGCGCCACCCAGTCGGCCCTCGCTGAAATCGAGGTCCTCGCGCAACTGGACGCCCACGGCTCCGGCCAGGAATGCAGGAAATGCTGCGGTCGTCGTGGACGTGATCGCCGCAGTGAGTGTCAGCCTCTGTCCCGTCACGAACGACGATTCTCGCAGAGGTCGCGCGCTCGGGCCCCCATCCGGTGCAACGATGGCATCGATGGCAACGCTCACACCGCACGGCGGCCACCCCGAGAACCGGGAACTGGAACGCTGGTTCCGTCGCCGCGGGCTGCCGTACCTCTACGCCGAGTACCGCGCGACGACCGGCATTTTCACCCGACTCGCTCCGGTCCTCGTCCTCGTCTTCTTCGTCGAGGTGTTCGTGACCTTCGGCGACGAGTTCTCCGGCTGGTCGCAGGCCGGAATCGTGCTCGCCGGTCTCGCCTTCCTCGCAGCCGTCGCGGTGGGCGTCAACCGCCTGCGGGGACGGCGGGCGCTCGCGCTGCCCGACGACGTCGGCCCACTCGAGTTGGCCGCTTTCATCTTCGCTCCCGGCGCCTTCGCCCTGATCGTCGGCGACTGGGTCCGGGCACTGGCCGTCGTCTCCGCGAACATCGTGATTCTCGGTGTGGGTTTCGTCGTGTTCGGCTACGCGCTGGGTCCGATGATCGTGCGAGCCGGCCAGCTGATGGTCAGCCAGATCGGCGACGTCGCACGCCTGGTGGCCCGGAGCCTGCCGATCCTCCTGCTGTTCTCCGCCTTCCTCTTCCTGAATGCCGAGATGTGGCAGGTGGCGCACGACTTCCCGCCCGCGTTCTACGGCATCGTCGTCGGGTCGCTCGTCGGGGTGGGCCTGGCGTTCGTGGCGCTGCGGATCCCCCGGGAGACCGACGGGCTCGCCCGGTTCGGGTCGTGGGCCGAGGTGGACGCGCTCTGCGACGACGCACCCGTCGCCGTCCCCGGGGCGGCGACCGCGATGGACCACGAGCCCCTCCGGGCGACGGAACGCTTCAACGTGGCGCTGTTGCTGTTCGTCGCCCAGGCCTTCCGGATCCTCACCGTCGCGGTGGGGATCGGTGTGTTCTACGTCGGTTTCGGCCTGTTGACCGTGCGGGGTGAGACGATCGCCCAGTGGACGACCACCGAGGAGCCCGAGTCGATAGGCACGTTCTTCCTTTTCTCCTCGGAGGTGGTGGTCACATGGGAGCACCTCGCCGTGGCCGGGTTCATCGCGGCGTTCTCGGCGCTTCAGTTCGCGGTCAGTTCGCTGACCGACGAGAGTTACCGCGAGGAGTTCTTCGCGGACGTCACGACGGAGATGCGACAGGCGCTCGCGGTGCGGGCGGCGCATCTCGCTTCCGGGCGTTGATCCATCGACGTGACTACAACAATGTCCTAGAGTGACTACATGGAAGTCGGAGTCCGTGAGCTCAAGGCGAAGTTGTCCGAGTACCTGCGCCGTGCCGGCGATGGCGAGTCGGTGGTGGTGACGGATCGGGGACGCCCGGTGGCGAGGATCGTGTCCTATGACACCGGCTCGTCCGCCGTTCGACGGGGTGTCGAGGAAGGGTGGATCGAGCCGGCACGACGTACGCAGTTCGCGTCGGGTCCGCGTTTCCACTCGTCGAGGACCATCATCGACGTCCTCGACGAGGACCGGGGGTGACCCTCTACGTCGACTCCAGCGCGCTTCTGAAGCGCTACATCGACGAGCGCGATTCCGATGTCGCCGTCGAACTCATGTCCCTCGACCATGTACTCGTCACGTCGCGGCTGACCGAGGTCGAGGTGCGCCGCAACCTCGCCCGGTTGCTCCACGGCGAGGACCTGATCGAGGCGCGGCGTCGACTCTCGGCTGATTTCGACACTTTCGCCCTCGTCGGACTGGACGCCGTCACGTGCAACGGGGCCGCCCGGATAGCCGAGCAGACGCTGTGCCGGTCGCTCGATTCGCTGCATCTCGCTGCTGCCATGAGAGCCGGCTCGGGAACGACGGTGCTGACGTTCGACATCCGCCAGGCGCACGTGGCGCGCAGTCTCGACATGGCCGTGGTGGGAGTCTGAGTCCGCGACTGGTGAGCGAACACATGTTCGATTAACGTCCGGCTCATGGGTTGGCGTAACCCACCGGTGCCGTGGTCCGAGCTCGAACGACGTCTGTCCGGTCGGCCGCGCCCGGTGCCGGACCCCGATTCCGGGGTCGTCGCCGACGGTGGTGACAGCCCGGCGTGGTCGAGGGTACGTCTGCCCTACGACGCCCCTCCCGCGTTGGTGCGCGGGACCAGCGCCACCCCCTACGCCGAGTTGCACTGCCACTCGAACTTCTCGTTCCTGGACGGGGCGTCGGACCCCGAGGAGTTGGCCGAGGAGGCCGTGCGGCTCGGTCTGGAGGCGCTGGCGTTGACCGACCACGACGGGCTCTACGGGGTCGTACGGTTCGCCGAGGCAGCCCGCACCCACGGTCTGCCCACCGTGTTCGGAGCCGAGTTGAGCCTCGGCATGACCGAGCCGCAGATGGGGCGCCCGGACCCTGTGGGACACCATCTCCTCGTGTTGGCCCGCGGGCCGGCGGGCTATGCCCGGCTGGCGCGGGCGGTGAGCCTGGCCCAACTCGAGGGGGAGAAAGGGGCACCGAGGGTGGCGCTCGACGCGCTGGCTGACCTGGCCGACGGCGACCCGTGGATGGTGCTGACCGGGTGCCGCAAGGGGACCGTTCCGGCGGCCCTGGCCGAGGCCGGCCCGTCGGCGGCGCGTCGCGCCCTCGACGAACTGGTCGCCGCGTTCGGGCGGCACAACGTCGTCGTCGAGTTGTGGGACCACGGCCATCCCCTCGACGGTCCCCGTAATGACGCGCTGGTGCAGATCGCCGCCGCGGCGGGGGTGGAGGTCGTCGCCACGAACAACGTCCATTACCACGCCCCGGTACGGCGTCGGCTCGCCACGGCGATGGCGGCGGTGAGGGCCCGCCGGAGCCTCGCGGAGATCGACGGTTGGCTACCGGCGGCGTCGGGCGCGCACCTGCGCTCCGGTGACGAACAGGCGCGTCGCTTCGCCCGCTACCCGGGGGTCGTGGAACGTGCCGCTCAGATCGGCCGGGACCTGGCCTTCGACCTGTCGCTCGTCGCGCCGAAGCTGCCGCCGTACCCGTGCCCCGCCGGCCTCGACGAGATGGCCTACCTGCGGGCGCTCACCGAAGCCGGTGGCACCCGCCGCTACGGCCCCCGTAGCGACCCCCGCGCCGACGGGGCATGGCGCCAGATCGACCACGAGCTCACGGTGATCGCCCAGCTCGGATTCCCCGGGTACTTCCTCGTGGTGTGGGACATCGTCGAGTTCTGCCGCCGCAACGACATCCTGTGCCAGGGCAGGGGATCGGCCGCCAACTCGGCCGTCTGCTACGCGCTCGGGGTGACCGCGGCCGACGCCGTGTCGCTCGGGCTGCTGTTCGAACGGTTCCTGTCGCCGGCCCGTGACGGGCCACCCGACATCGACATCGACATCGAGTCCGACCGCCGCGAGGAGGTCATCCAGTACGTCTACGAGCGCTACGGCCGTCACCACACCGCCCAGGTCGCCAACGTCATCACCTACCGGGCCCGGTCCGCGGTGCGTGACGCGGCCAGGGCTCTCGGCTACGCGCCCGGTCAACAGGATGCGTTCGCGAAGAACCTGGACCGCTGGACAGGCCTGGCCTCCCATGCGTCGACCACCGACGGGCGCGGAGCCGCGGCCGACACGACACCGGCGGAGAGGGCCGTTCCCGACGAGGTCATGGCGCTCGCGGCGGAGTTCGAGAACGGGCCCCGTCACCTCGGCATCCACTCGGGTGGCATGGTGATCTGTGACCGGCCCGTCATCGAGGTGTGCCCGGTGGAGTGGGCGCGGATGGCGGACCGTTCCGTGTTGCAGTGGGACAAGGACGACTGCGCCGCCGTCGGGCTCGTGAAGTTCGACCTTCTCGGCCTCGGGATGCTCTCGGCGCTGCATTACGCGATCGACCTGATCGGCGAGCACCACGGCCGCCGGGTCGACATCGCCACGCTGCCCCAGGAGGACGTGGTCTACGACATGTTGTGCCGGGCGGACTCGATCGGCGTCTTCCAGGTCGAGTCCCGGGCCCAGATGGCCACGCTTCCGCGGCTGAAGCCCCGGTGTTTCTACGACCTCGTCGTGGAGGTCGCCCTCATCCGTCCGGGCCCCATCCAGGGCGGGTCGGTGCACCCCTACATCCGCCGCCGCAACGGCAGGGAACCGGTCACCTATCTCCATCCGCTGCTGGAGGGGGCGCTTGCCAAGACGCTGGGGGTGCCGCTGTTCCAGGAGCAGCTGATGCAGATGGCGATCGACGTCGCCGGGTTCAGCGCGGCCGAGGCCGACCAGCTACGTCAGGCCATGGGGTCCAAGCGCAGCCAGGCCCGGATGGAGCGGCTACGGGGCCGGCTCTACAAGGGGATGGCTGAGCGGGGGATCACCGGCGACGTGGCCCACCAGATCTGGGAGAAGCTGGCGGCGTTCGCCAACTTCGGGTTCCCCGAGAGCCACTCGGTCAGCTTCGCCTACCTCGTCTACGCGTCATCGTGGATCAAGCACCACTACCCGGCGGCGTTCTGCGCGGCGCTTTTGAACGCCCAGCCCATGGGGTTCTATTCGCCCCACACGCTGATGGCCGACGCCCGTCGTCACGGGGTGGAGGTTCTCCCACCGTGTGTCAACGCGTCCGCGGACGTGGCCACCCTGGAACCGGCGCCCGGATCGGCCGGGGGAGTGGCGGTGCGCCTCGGGGTCGCGTCGGTGCGCAGCGTCGGCGACGAACTGGCCGAACGCATCGCCGCCGGTCGGCCCTATGCCTCGATGGAGGACCTGCGGCGGCGAGTGGGGGTGGGCCTGCCGGTTCTGGAGTCGCTGGCATCGGCGGGGGCGTTCGGGTGCTTCGGCCTGGAGAGGCGTGAGGCGCTGTGGAGTGCGGGGGCGGTGGCACAGACGGGGGAGGACCGCCTGGAGGGGATCGTCACGGGGGCCGAGGCGCCGACCCTGCCGGGGATGTCCCCCGAGGAGTTGGCCCTGGCGGACCTGTCGGTGACCGGGGTGGCCGTCGACGGTCACCCCACCCGGTTCCTGCGGGAGAAGCTCGATGAGATGGGGGTGACGGTGTCCGTCGATCTGCCCGACCACCGTGGCTCCAAGGTGGTCGTGGCGGGGGTGGTGACGCACCGTCAGCGTCCGGCGACCGCGGGTGGGACCACGTTCTTGAACCTCGAGGACGAGACCGGGCTCATCAACGTCGTCGTGTCGAAGGGATGCTGGGCCCGTCACCGCCGCATCGCGCTGGGTTGCCCGGCGCTGGTGGTGCGGGGCCGCCTGGAACGGAATGAGGGTGTGGTCAACGTGATCGCCGAACGGCTCGAACCCCTTGCCGTCACCGGCTCTCCCGCCAGCCGTGATTTCCGCTGAGGGCTCAGCTCCGCTACCAGGCCTCGATCCGCGGCGCGGCCGGGCCGAGGGCTTCTGCGAGACGACGGAGATCTTCCGGGTCGCTCGTGAGGATCGGCTCGTCGAGCTGCGCTCCGAGGAGAACGAGGTGTGCATCGACGACGTCGGCTGATCCGGTCAGTCCGAGGAGGTGGCCGACCGCTCGGCCGTCGTCCAGCGGATGTGCAACGAAGCCGCGAGAAACAGCGGCGAGCCGGGCCTGTCTGTCACCTGAGCGCCAGACCTGGGCGAGAACGGGATGGCTGGTGTGGAACCGGCCACCTCGGCGGCGCAGTGCTGTTGCAAAGGAGCGGGCACGTTCTTCGCCTCGATCGAATGCGACGAGATAGCCGGCGTCGAGGATCACAGGTCGTAGCGCTCGATCATCGCGGCCACCTCGTTCTCGTCGACAGGACCTGCCTCCGCCTCCCACGCAGCCAGGGCTTCGTCGATCGCGCGGTCACGCTCCACCTGGCCGGACAGCGCGCGGATGGCTTCTCGGATCGCTGTGGACCGGCTGCCGTAGATGGCCGTGATCTCGTCGAGGAGCTTCTCGTCGTCGTTGTCGAGACGGACCGTGATCGTCGCCATGGCACAGGATTGTACTACGGATGTACTACGTCCATCGCCGCACGGTAGGCCCCGAGGTGTGACAACAGGCGCCGGATCGTCGGGCCGGCCACCCGTCAGGCGGCGGCATCACCACCGTGTCTGACTGGCGCGTATCTCATCGAGATCGCCCTCCCAGCCGGAGCCCTTCATCGCACGGGCGGATGCGCGACCTGGGCAGATCTCAGCCAGACGGGTGAGCTGGTCGGGCAGCGCCTCGGCGGGGACCTGCGGGCACAGGATCACGTCGTCCACACCTGCGGCGCGGAACTCGGCGACACGGCTGGCGACGTGGTGGGGATCGCCGACGGCGCACATCGTGTCGAGAAACCGGTCCCAGTCCTGGCGGTAGCGGGCGTTCAGGACCTCGGTGGCTGTAGACCGTGCCCGGTCCCCGTCGTCGTTCACCACGGTGAACAGCACCATCGAGATCCGGTATCCGGGTGGACGGTCGCCCATGAGCTCGTCGAGACGGGCGACGCTCTCGCGGATGCGACGGGGCGAACAGGCGTAGGCGCACCATCCCTCGTGGCGTGCTGCGCGCCTCAGGGCGGCATCGCTGCGGCCGCCGACCCATATCGGGATGCCATCGGGTCGAACCGGGTGCGGGGATCCGGATACACCGTGCACCGAGCGGAACTCGCCGTCGAAGTCGACCTGCCCGCCCGACCACAGCGCCGCCATCAGCTCGAGGTACTCGTCGGTTCGTCGGCCGCGTTCGGGAATGGGCACCTCCATGGCCCGCCACTCCTGTTCGATCTCGCCGCCGACACCGACCCCGACCGTCAGACGGCCGCCGGACAGGTAGTCGATGCTCGCCAGCTGCTTTGCCGCCAGGGCGGGTTCCCGCAGCGCCGGCAACAACACCGCCGTGCCGATCCCGATGGTCTCGGTCGCCGCCGCGAAGGCGGCGAGGACCGTGAGCGCCTCCACATTGGGGCTGTACATGAATAGGTGGTCACCCGAGAAGAGCAGGTCGTAGCCGAGCGACTCGCTCTGTTGGGCGAGGTCGCGGTAGTAGGTCCCCGATGTCGGGAGACCGAGTGGCCATGACCCGACGATCACGCCGGTGCGGGGACCCGTCGAGGTCGCGCGGGGATCTGTCATGGCCGCGATCCTCGCGGACCCGGACCCGCCGCGCCTGGGATCAGCCGGCGATGTGGTCGAGAAAGGCCTGCACGGCCACGGCGTTGTGGTGTCGCCAGAGGTCGACCTCGTCGGCGTCGTCGTCGAGAGCCGCGAGGCGGGCGAGCGTGTCCGCCAGTGCCTCGCGCTGGGCCGCGACCAGCTCCGTGGTGTCGGATCCGGCTCGCCGCGCCAGGCGGAGCTTGACGAGGAACTCGATCCGGAGTTCCCGGACGTGCTCCACCGGGCGTCGGAGCCACGCACGCACCGCGGTCCGCCCGCTGCGGGTGAGCCGGTGCACCGTGCGGTTCGGTCCGGCGACGCCGGGCTCGCTGTGGTGGGGTTCCGCGAGTCGTGCGTCGACCAGACGGCCGAGGGCCCGGTAGACGAGTGGCCGCCGCACCGTGAGGACACGGCCGAGGTCCGTGCCCGCTTCGAGGTTCTTCGCCAGTGCGAAACCGTGCGACGGCCCTTCGGCCAGCAGGGCGAGGACGACCCACTCGTTGAGGGAGACTTCCGGTGCGGCCACGCTGTCGTCACCTCGAGGTAGGGGACTAGTCTCATCGAGACATGTTGGTCACAACGAGACTAGTTGCCATGGTCGTGGTCATCGCCCTCCTCGGTGGCGGGTGCGGCGACAGCGATGGGGACGACCAGACCGTGCTGGTGTTTGCTGCTGCGTCGTTGACCGACGTGTTCGCCGAGATCGAGACGGCGTTCGAGGCCACCACACCGGGGGTCGACGTGCAGTTCAACCTCGGCGGGAGTTCGTCGCTGCGGGAGCAGATCCTGGCGGGGGCGCCGGCCGATGTCTTCGCGTCGGCCAACACCGAGACGATGGACCGGGTCGTCGAGGCGGGCGCAGTCGACGGTGAGATCGTCGTGTTCGCGCGCAACCGACTCGCCATCGCTGTTCCTGCCGGCAACCCCGGCGAGGTGGCGTCGCTCGCGGACCTCGCCGATGCCGATCTGCTCATCGGTCTCTGCTCGGCAGGCGTCCCGTGCGGCGACTTCGCCCGGCAGGTGCTGGCCGCTGCGGGAGTCGAACCATCCCTCGATACGAACGAGCCCGACGTCCGCTCGCTGCTCACGAAGATCGCCGCCGGTGAGCTCGACGCCGGGATCGTGTACGAGACCGATGTGATCGTCGCCGGCGCCGACGTCGAGCGCATCGAGATCCCCGCTGACGTCAACGTCGAAGCGCCGTATCCCGCCGCCGTCATCAGCGGGGCGCCGCAACCGGACCTCGCCGCGGCGTTCGTCGAGTTCCTCGTATCCGCCGACGCCCGGGCGATCCTCGCTGACGCGGGATTCCTGCCGGCATGACCTCTACGCGCCAGGTGGGCCGTCGGCCCCCGCAACGGCCGCCGCTCGTTCTCGGGCTGCTGGGGCTCATCGGAGCCCTCGTCTTCGCGGTCCCACTCGCCGGCCTCCTCGCCCGCACTCCCTGGCGTGATCTGCCCGACCTTCTCACCACCGATGTCGTCGGCGATGCGCTGCGTCTGTCGCTGATCACGTCGGTCGCGGCCGCAGCGATATCGGCGGTCCTCGGCGTACCGCTCGCATGGCTGCTCGCGAGGGTCGAGTTCCCGGGCCGAAGGCTTGTCCGCGCGCTTGTCACTTTGCCGATGGTCCTCCCGCCGGTCGTGGGCGGCGCCGCGCTGCTCTTCGCGCTCGGTCGGCGCGGCTGGGTCGGCGAGTCCCTCTACGAGGCGACCGGGTTCCTCCTGCCCTTCTCCACCTGGGGCGTCATCGTGGCCAACACCTTCGTCGCGATGCCCTTCCTCGTCGTGACGGTCGAAGGCGCGCTGACCGGGATGGACACGCGCTACGAGCAGGCCGCGGCGAGTCTCGGGGCCTCCCGGCTCACGGTCTTCCGGAGAGTCACGTTGCCGATGATCGCCCCGTCGCTCGTCGCCGGGATGGTCCTGGCCTGGGCGCGGGCCCTCGGTGAGTTCGGTGCCACCGTGACCTTCGCCGGCAACCTCCAGGGACGGACCCAGACGTTGCCGCTGGCGGTCTTCGTCGCCCTCGAATCCGACCGTGACACGGCGATCGCCGTCAGCCTCGTCCTCGTCGCGGTCTCCCTGGCCGTTCTCATCGGCCTGCGCGACCGTTGGTGGTCTCGGCGATGACAGCGACGGACATCGCCACGGGGCTCGAAGCCCACATCGTCGCGGCGCGCGGCGGGTTCGACCTCGACGTCGCACTCCGCATCGAACCTGGCGAGACGGCGGCACTGCTCGGGCCGAACGGATCCGGCAAATCCACCACGGTCGCCGCACTGACGGGTCTCCTCGCGCTCGAGGCCGGCGAGGTCGTGCTCGGCGGCCGCACCCTGGATTCACCCAGAGCGGGCATCTTCGTGGCGCCCGAGGACCGTGACATCGGCGTCGTGTTCCAGGACTACCTGCTCTTCGACCACCTGTGCGTGCTGGACAACGTCGCCTTCGGGTTGGCCGCACGGGGCCTTCGGCGGGTGACCGCCCGCAGCCGGGCCCGGGACTGGCTCGACCTCCTCGACCTGGCAGACTTCGCGGATCGCCATCCACCGCAGCTCTCCGGTGGCCAGGCCCAGCGCGTCGCCCTGGCCAGGGCCCTCGCGCCGGAGCCGTCGCTGTTGCTCCTCGACGAACCGCTGGCCGCACTCGACGTCACCACCCACGCCCGGCTCCGTCGGGTGCTGCGAACCCACCTGGCGGGGTATCGCGGCCCGCGGCTGCTGATCACCCACGACCCCGCCGACGCCTTCCTGCTCGCCGATCGGATCCACATCATCGAGGACGGGCGACTCACCCAGAGCGGCACACCCGACGAGATCCGACGACACCCGGCGACGCCGTACGTAGCCGACGTGGCCGGCATCAACCTCATCGCCGGCAGAGCGCGGCGTGGCGAGGTCACCGTCGATGCCGGCGGGGTGCTCCACGCGGCGAACACCGCGATCTCCGGCCCGGTGCTCGTGAGCGTCAGCCCGGCCGCCATTGCGCTCT
The DNA here is from genome assembly GCA_040219085.1 of Acidimicrobiales bacterium. NCBI lineage: Bacteria > Bacillati > Actinomycetota > Acidimicrobiia > Acidimicrobiales > Acidimicrobiales bacterium. Next base: position 78,523 of record JAVJTC010000029.1, on the reverse strand, counting down.
ACCCGACGAAGCCCTACGGCAGCCCCCGCAACACCTGGGAGGCGACGATCGTCGCGGTGGAACCGCTCGGCGAGACCGTGCGGGTTCACCTCGGCTCGCCCGTCCCGCTCACTGCGGACATCACACCGGGGTCCGCCGCCGAGTTGCACCTCGAGCCGGGTCGAACCGTGTGGCTGTCCATCAAGGCCACGGAGCTCTCGCTCACTGCGGCCGGGGGGGAGCCCGGTACCGGCGAGGCGGCGACGGGCACCGGTACCGGCACCGACGGGGAAGACGTCAGCCGATAGTGACGAGCTGCTGGCGGGCGAGGCAGAGCACGGTCCCGTCCGGTGCCCACAGGACGGCGTCCCAGTCGAGGAAGCCGCCCCGCACGAGTCGGGTCTGCATCCCGGCGTAGACGAGCTCGTCGGGGTCGGTGCGGGGAAACGACGCCCGGAAGTGCACCGTGTAGTCGACGGTGGCGGTCGGTCGCATCTCGGGCAGCCGCACCCACCACGGCATGATCCCGGCGTCGCCCATTACGAGGAGGCCGGGTTCGTCCACCGGACGTGGATCGGAGAACCCGATCCACCCGCCGGTGGTCATCGGCCCCTCCGCCGACGAGAACGCCTCGGGACCCGTCCGGTGCTGCAGGACCATCCGCTCTGCGAACGGGTGGGCGAATTCGGGTACGTAGGTCTCGGTAACGCGCCCAGGCGTCGCCGGGGCGACCTCGGGCATGGGCAGTTCGTCGAAGTCGGGGCCGTGTCGGTCCGTGGAGAAGAGGCCCAGGCCCATCACGAGCGGGCGGCCGCCCTGGAGGATCCGCGCCGAGAGGTTCACGACCGATCGCCCCGTGCGTTGCACGGTGGTCTCGATCTCGTAGGGCGCCGCGGCATCTGGCGCGCTCAGCATGTGCACGGTGATCGACCGCACCGCGCGCGTCGGGTCGTCGACTGTCCGCGTCATGGCGGCGAGGACTTGGGCGGCGAGCAGCCCACCCTGAGCGCGTCCGGAACCGAGCCAACCCTCCGGGACCCGGGCGCCGAAGCGCTTCGCGCAGATGTCAGTGAGCGCGATGGCGCGATCGAACTCCGAGGTCATCGCAGGGGCGCCGTCACATCACCGAGTCCTGGCCACCGTCGACCAGGATCGTGCTGCTGGTCATCATCGCCGCCATGTCGGATGCGCAGAACAGCACGGCGCGGGCGATGTCGTCGGGCACGCAGCCGCGTCCCAGGGGCAGTGCCGAACCGAGCTCGCGGATCCAGTCCGTGTTGCCGGGTGCCGACGACATCTGCTCGGCGAGCCCGGGTGTGTCGACGGTGGTGGGAGCAACACCGAGAACGCGGATGCCGTGGGGAGCGAGTTCGGTGCCGAACGCCTTGGTGAGGCCGATCACGCCGTGCTTGGAGGCGACGTAGTGGCCCCGGCCGCCGCGACTGGAACGGATACCCGACACCGAGGCGATGTTCACGATGACGCCTCCGCCGTTGGCCGCCATGCGGTTGCCCGCCTCGCGCGAGGCCACGAAGACGGCCTTCAGGTTGATGTCGAGCACGTGGTCCCACTGCTCGTCGGTCATCTCCAAGAGCATCGTGGCCGGGTAGACGCCGGCGTTGTTGACGAGGATGGCGATGGGGCCGAGCTCGGCGGTGATGCGGTCGAACGCCGCAACGAGGGACCCCGTGTCGGTGATGTCCACGGCCAGCCCGAGCGCCCTGCGGCCGTGGGCGTTCGCCACGGCGCCGGCCGCATCGGCAGCGCCGTCCTGGTCGAGATCGAGCACGGCGACATCCGCGCCGGCCTCGGCCAGCCGCATGGCGGTCGTGAGTCCGATGCCCCGAGCGCCACCGGTGACGACGGCGATCCGCCCGTCGAGACGCTGCAGGTCTGCCAGCGGCGTGGAGGAGTGATCTGGGGCGGTCCTGCGGTCGTCACTCATCTCTTGCGAGTCCCCCTGGATGTGACGCGACACAGGGCCGCCCCTGACGGTCAGAAACCATACGTACTATTCTCCTCAATACGCAAGATTGCCGTGACGAAACGGCACAGGCGTCCGGGGGAGACATGACCGACACCCAGCACGTGAGCCCGTGGGAGATGCAGCACTTCACCGACCACGACGAGGTCGAGGAGATCCTCCGTTCCGAGGAGTTCAGGCCGGCACTGCACTTCCGGGACTCGGCGCCGTTACTCAACGGCTGCGTTCTCACCCTCGGCGGCGAGGAGCACCTCGCCCGCCGTCGTCTCCAGCGCCCGCTGTTCGAGCGGCGCGCGCTCGCCCACTACGAACACGAGGTCCTGGGACGATCGCTCGCCGTCGCTCTCGAGCAGGCCGAACGCGACCGCCGGGCCGACGGCCTCCCGCGGGTCGACCTGCTGTGGTTGACACGGATGGTGCTCGTGCCGATCACCGCCGCGGTCGTCGGTCTCGACGGCGTGGACACAGAGGCGCGCGTCGTGCGCCTCGAGGACATCTCCCGGCGACTCGGTGAAGGCGCCTCGGTCGAATGGTCCACCCGCGATCACGGCGAGGTGATGAGCGAGGCGATGGAGGCCAAGGACGACCTCCTGGCCGAGTACTACGCGGACTCCCTCGCCCGACGGCGCGAGCTCGTGGCTGCGTGGCGGGCCGGTGAGGTCGCCGAGGAGTCGCTGCCGATCGACCTGTTGACGATCGTCCTGAAGGAGGAGGGCGACGATTTCGACGAGGATCTCTGGCTGCGCGAGGCACTGTTCTTCGTCGTCGCGTCCGCGAACACCACCACCCATGCGACGCCCCACGTCTTCAACGAGATCGTCGAGTGGGTGAAGGCCAACCCCGGCAACGAGGACGTCACCGCCGACGTCGAGATGCTCCGTCATGCCGTGGAGGAGGGTCTGCGCCTGCACGGTCCGGTACCGGCGTTGCTGCGCAGGGCGATGCACGACCAGGACGTCGACGGACGCCACGTCAGCGAGTCCGAGGACATCGCGTGCATGCTCGGACCGGCCAACACCGACGAGGGCACCTACGGTGAGACCGCCGAGCAGTTCGACCCGCGCCGAGCCGAGACCGTCGGTCGGCGTGCGGCCCACGGTCTCAGCTTCGGCGCAGGCGCACACCTGTGCTCCGGGCGCCCGCTCGCGATCGGACTACCCGGGACCCCTGAGGGCCAGCCCCAGGTGGTCGGCGTGCTGCCCCGCCTGCTCCACGAGTTGTTCGCCCGCGGCGCCCAGCCCGACCCCACGGATCCTCCCCGCTGGCGCACCGACACGCAGGCCGGCCGCTACGAGGCGTACCCGCTCGTCTTCACGAACTGGCCGAGCTGACCCTGTCGGTGCCGGACGGGTGCGCGGGCGACGCGACCGTCCAGCTCAGCCCGTGCTTGGCGCGGTGGGCTGTGGTTTCCTGATCCTCTAGCTCAGCCCGTGCTTGGCGCGGTGGGCTGTCCAGGTGGCCTTGTTCTCCGGGATGTCCGCCGCGGCCATCTGACCCGCCCACCGCTTGCGGAGATCGCTGCCGAGACCGTCGGGGAGGTCCTCGAGGTTCATCGCGTAGAGCTGTTCGAGGCCGCGTTCGCGGAAGCGCCACTTGCCGTCGTCGCCCTTGACGTAGTGGTCGTGGTAGCGGATGGCCGTCACGAAGGCCTTGCCGTCGATCGCCAGCTCAGCGGCTGCGAGAACCGTTCCTGTGGCTTCGGTGTCCGAGACCCGCTCACAGGAGTTCATGTAGGGGATGTGGTACGTGGCGCCGAACTCGGCCAGGCGGTTGTCGTAGTAGTCCACGACGGCCTCGCGGCCCTCCTTGCGGCCGAGCACGCTGTCGAAGACGGCATCGGGGCTGTACAGGTCCGCCACGGTGTCCATGTCGCGGTCGTCGATGGCGATCGCATAGGACACGATCAGGTCCTGAATCGCGAAGCGATCCTCCATCCACTGCAGCCTCGTCTCGAGGTCACTCATGTGTGTCGTTCCTCCGTTGTCATGACGATCGGTTCCGGTTGGCGGCCTTCGCCCGCTGTTTCTCGTCCTGGGCGGCGATCTCCGCGGCCACCTCGTCCGCGGCGGGAGCGAGCGCGGCGGGTATCTCGGCGATGGGCATCGGCTCGATCTCGTTCAGAGCGGGGATCACCTCGCGGCCCAGATCGTCGAGGATCTCGATGGCCGCCTCCGATGAGATCGTCGGCCAGTGAGGCTTGACGATGATCGGGTCGATCGGAAGGGCGGCGCACAGCGCGGTCAGGTTCGCGATGGCGTTGGCGGGCGTGTCCGCCACGACGGAGTCCTTCACGGAGTCGAAGAAGTTCGCAGCCAGAGCGTCCTCGTCGAGGATGTCGAGCTCCTTGCGGGCATAGGTGAGGTAGCGGTCCTTGACGAGGTCCACGAACTTCTCCTGGGCCGCCTCCGTGGTCGGTCCGACCACCATGTTGCGGCGCAGCGGCTGATGACCCAGCGTCTTGCCCCTCTTGGCGAACTCGTGGTTCATGATCCCGAGGCGGACCCGCATCTCTGCGATGTCGTACTCGGGCGGGATGATGAAGCGGTCGCCGACCCGGCCGGCGCGGCGGGCCCCGATGCGCGAGTGCGCCCCCATCCAGATGGGCGGGTACGGCCTCTGGACGGGATGGATGTGGGGCGTGGCCCCGGTGATGTCCCAGTGTTGGCCGTGGTGGTCGAACTCGTTCGTCGTCCAGCACAGCTTCATGATCTCGAAGCCCTCTTCGAAGCGGCTGACACGCTGTTTGAAGGGCACGCCCAGGAGATCGAACTCCTCGCTGCGATAGCCGAGCCCGAGCCCGATGTCGAGGCGGCCCCGCGTCATGATGTCGAGCGTCGCGAGTTCCTCGGCGAGCACGACCGGGTTGTAGAGCGGGGTCAACATGACGGTGATTCCGAGGCGGACGTCGTCGTCGATCTCGGCGGCCAGGCGGGCCAGCGTCGGTATCGGCTGGAGCCAGCGGAGATCCCCGTAGAGGAAGTGCTGGCCGATGACGAAGTGCTTGAGGTTGTTGCGCTGACCCGCCTCGACCTGGGCCAGGAGGCCGTCCAGCTGGTCGATCGGGTCCGTGTCGCGGGGCACGTCACCGATGATCATTCCGAACTGCACGGGCCCTCCCAGGCGGTGGTCGACGGACTTCGTCTCGTTGAGCATCGGGGAGAATAGTGCGTATCATTCGCCACGTCCCGGGGACATCTCCCGGACAGGTACGTGACCGCCGGTCCGCGCGGTCGGGGGAGGAGCTTCCATGGGTCTGCTCGACGACAAGGTCGCGGTCATCACCGCCTCGGGATCGGGGATGGGGCGCGCCAGTGCGCTGAAGATGACCGCCGAGGGAGCGCACGTGGTCGTCGCCGACATCGACGAGGCCGCAGCGGCCGAGACGGTCGCCATGGCCGTCGACGCCGGGGGGTCGGCCAGCGCCCACGCCGTCGACGTCAGCGATGTCTCCCAGATCGCGGACCTGTTCGCCGCGGTCGATCGCGACCACGGTCGCCTCGACGTCCTGTTCGCCCACGCCGGCATCCCCGGCCCTCCGGGGATAGCGGACGTGTCCGAGGAGGACTTCGACCGGACCCTCGACATCAATCTCAAGTCGATGTTCTTCTCCGTCGCCAGGGCGATCCCGGTGATGGAGAAGGCGCCCAGCGGATCGATCATCATGACGGCATCGGTCACCGGGGTCGTGGGATCGCCGTTCGCGCCCCTCTACTCGCTGACGAAGGGCGGCGTCGTCGTGTTCGCCAAGTCTGCGGCGCTGCACCTCGCCCCGAAGATCCGCGTCAACGTCATCTGCCCCGGTCCGGTGGACACGCCGATGCTGCCCAGGTTCTTCGGCCGTGAACCCGGCGCCGACGTCAGCGATCTCATGCAGGGGTTCCTGGACGCCTCGGTTCCGCTGCGACGTCCCGCCCAACCCACCGAGATCGGCGACGTCGTCCTGTTCCTGGCCAGCGACATGTCGAGCTTCGTCACGGGCGTCACCATGCCCGTGGACGGTGGCTTCCTCGCCCGATGAGCGGAGACGACGCCGCAGCCCGACGGAGGGCGAACATGGCCGTCATCGAGAAGATCTTCGCAGCCGTCGGCGAGGGCGACGTCGACGAGATGGCGCGGTACTGGGCCGACGACGTCGTCTTCGAGGCGCCGTTCTCCTACACCGGCACACCGTCGCGCACGGCCGGGAAGCAGAACCTGCATGAACGGCTCTCCGGTTCCTACGGGCGGGTCGACTTCGCGTTCACGGTCACCGAGACCCACGAGATGGCCGACCCCGACGAGTGGATCGTCGAGTACACGAGCATCGGGACGATGAAGGAGACCGGCCAGACCTACGACAACCGCTACATCGCGCTGTTCCGTTTCCGGGACGGACTGCTCACCCTGTTCCGCGAGTTCTACGACTCCCAGAAGACGGCGAAGGCGTTCGGATGACCGACACCCGTGTCGGCTACGACGACGACCAGGAGCAGCTGCGTGACGCCGTTCGTGGCTTCTTCGAACGGCACAGCGACGAGAGCGCCGTCCGGGTGCAGATGGAGACCGACCGTGGCCACGACTCCGACGTGTGGCGCCTCGCCACCGAACAGCTCGGACTGCCGTCGCTGGTGATCCCTGCCGAGCACGGTGGTCAGGGGTACGGGTGGGTCGAACTCGCCGTCGTGATGGAGGAGGCGGGACGCGCGCTCTACGGCGGGCCGCTGCTGGCCACCGCGCTGGCGACGACCATGCTGTGGTCGGTCGAGGCGTCTGATGACGCCGCGGCCCTGCTGGAGGCGATCGCCGCCGGGCGGACCGCGACCCTGGTCATGACCGATGGCACCGGAGCCCATGACGTGGCGGGGACCTCTGTGGCGGCGTCCATGCCGGCCGATCGCTGGCTGCTCGAAGGCGCCGCGTCACATGTCGTCGACGGACACACCGCCGAGTCCCTCGTCGTGGTGGCCCGCAGTGACGCCGGCGTCGGGGTGTTCGTCGTCGACGCCGACACCCCCGGGCTGACCGTCACGCCTCTCTCCGCGATGGATCTCACGCGCAAGCAGGCCATGGTCACCTTCACCGAGTGCCCCACCGTCGCGATCGCCGAGCCCGGCTCGGGCGCGGCAGCGCTCGGCCACCTCCTGCCCCGGGCGGCGGTGATGCTCGCGGCCGAACAGACCGGTGCGATGGGACGCTGCCTCGAGATGGCCGTGGACTACGCGAAGGAACGCCACCAGTTCGGCCGACCGATCGGTTCGTTCCAGGCGGTCAAGCACCGTTGCGCCGAGATGTTGCTGCGTGTCGACTCCGCCCGGGCTGTGTCGTGGAACGCGGCGCGGGCCGTCGCCGACGGGGACGACGACGTTGCGCTGACGGCGTCGCTGGCTGCGGCGTTCTGTTCGCAGGCTTTCGTCGACGTCGCCGGGGACAACATCCAGGTCCACGGCGGGATCGGGTTCACCTGGGAACACCCCGCGTCGCTCTACTACAAACGGGCGAAGGCCTCCGAGGCGCTTCTCGGGACCCCGGCCCATCACCGGGAGAGCTTCGCGACCGCCATCGGCATCTGAGCCGCCGTGATCGAGGCGACCCACCAGGTCGACAGGTCGCAGTGGGCCGATCTGTTCAGCGAGAGAACCATCGGCTCCTACGTCGCCGACGCCGCAGCTCGATGCGCGGACGTGACGGCGATCGTCGACGCCGGGGAACGCATCAGCTACGGCGACCTGTTCGACAGGGTCACCCGGGTGGTCGGCGGCCTGCGGCGCCTCGGGGTCGAACCCGGCGACGTCGCGCTGCTCCAGCTGCCGAACTGGTGGGAGGCGAGCGTCGTCATCCACGCGGTCGCCCGCGCCGGTGCGGTCGTCAACCCGGTGATCCCCATCTACCGGGAGCACGAGCTCTCCTTCATCGTCGACCAGGCCCGCCCGCGGGCGCTCGTCGTGCCGCACTGGTTCCGTGGTCACGACCACGTCGCGATGATCCGCGATGTCCTCGCCGACATCGACGTCCCGCCAGTCGTGGTCGTCGTTCGTCCGCAGGGTCCCTTGCCCGATGGCTTCGTCCCATTCGACGACCTGCTGGCAGCCGAGCCGGACGTCGAAGACCGGGGGAGTGCGGAGAGGATCGCGCTGCTCCTCTACACATCGGGGACGACCGCCGACCCCAAGGGCGTTCTGCACGACCATCGCAACCTGGACTACGAGAACCGCTCGATCATCGAGCTCTTCGGTCTCGACGAGACATCGACGGTCCTCGGAATGTCGCCCGTCACCCACGTCTCGGGGTTCCTCTACGCCGTGCTCCTACCCGCGATGCTGGGCGCCAAGGCGGTGCTCCTCGATACCTGGGACCCCGTCGCGTGCCGGCAGCTCGTGGACGCCGAGTCGTGTCGTTTCACGATCGGGGCGACACCGTTCCTCCAGGGGCTGGTGGACGACTACGTGACCGACCCGGGGGAGTGCCCGATCGCCGCGTTCGCGTGTGGCGGCGCCGACGTCCCACCGGATCTCGTCCGTCAGGCCCGCCGGGTCCTCGATGCCGCCGTGGTGCGGATCTACGGGTCCTCGGAGTTCTCGACGGTGACGTGTGGCCGCCCCGACGACGATGAGCGGATAGCCGCCGAGACGGACGGGCGACCGATCGGTCCGATCGAGTGCCGGATCGACCACCCCGACGGCCACGGCGTTGGGGAACTCCTCGCCCGGGGGCCCGAGGTGTTCGGCGGCTACCTGGACCCCTCGCTCAACGACGCCGCTTTCACCGACGACGGCTGGTTCCGTACCGGTGATCTCGCGTCGATGGACGCCGACGGGGCGGTCACGATCCGGGGACGGCTGAAGGACATCATCATCCGGGGTGGCGAGAACATCAGCGCGAAGGAGGTCGAGGACCTCCTGTACGGCCACCCCGCCGTCAAGGAGGTGGCGGTGGTCGCGATGGCGGACCCGGTCATGACCGAGCGTGCGTGCGCCTTTGTCGTGCCGATGGCCGGCGAATCACCGACGCTGGCGGACCTCACCGCCTATCTGGAGACCCGGCACATCGCTCGCCAGAAGTACCCCGAGCGTCTCGAGCTCGTCGACGAACTCCCCAAGACCGCCAGCGGCAAGATCCAGAAGTTCGTCCTGCGCGAGTGGGTGCGAGGGGCGCCGTAGGTCCGCTCGACGGGTGGTCAGGTGGCTTCACCCCGTCGGCGTCGGGTCGCTGCGACGAGGATCGCCCCCGCCGCCGCCAGAGCCGAGCCGAACAGCGCCAGCGCCATGCTGTCCATGCCGGTGAACGCCAGTGGACCGGTCGGACGGTCGACGACCTCGGGAAGAACCTCGACATCATCGACTGCGATGGCGACGGTGGCGTCGTCGGTGTCGGTGGGTGGCTCGGGCCCGGTCAGCGGTTCACCGCCGGGCTCGGTCGGCGTTCCCGTCGCAGTTGCGACGTTCACCAGGTCCTCGTCGGCGACGGTCTCGTAGAACAGGACGACCCGTTCGCCGGGAGCAAGCGGGAGTGAATCCGACAGCTCCGTGAGGATCGTCATGTCGGCTTCGGTGATGCCAAGCGTGTCGTCGGCGATCCGGATGTCATCGAGGAGGAGGCCGCCCGTGCTGAGGTTCACGACCTCGAAGCAGTACGTGACGTCGGTGCCGGCGTCCACCGTGATTTCTTCGGACCCGGTGCAGGACGCGCCGGCGTCGTGGCCGGCGTAGACGGTCTTGGACAGCTCGACGACGGCTTCGACCTCGTTGACGCGCGCGGTGTCGGTGTCGCGGACGGTGTCGGTGCCCGGAATGGTGTTCCCGTTGCCGTCGACGGCCACACCGGTCACGACGGCGGTGTTCAACAGGTCGCCGTCGATCGTGCGGGTCACATGACGGACAATGGTGTCGCCGGGGGCGAGAGTCACCGGTAGGACGATGATGATCTCGAGGTCGAGATCGCGCAGCACCAACTGCGAGAGGGCGACGTCGCCCGTGTTCGTGATTGCGAAGCAGTACGTCACCTCGGTGCCGTTCGGTCCTGTCACGAGTTCGGTTCCCGGGCATCCGGCTCCGCCGTCGTGGCCGGCGTACACGGTCTTCGCGAGGCTGATCGACGGCGACACAAGGTTCACGGCTGCGAAGTCCTCGTCGTCGACATCGTCGATGTCGGGAAGGTCCTCGCCCTGCTCGTCGACAGGGTTGCCGACGACGTCGGCGGTGTTGACGAGGTCAGCCTCGAGGAGCGTCTCGTACCGCAGGGTGACCGAGTCACCCGGAGCGAGGAGCTGGCTCGGAGCCGGTAGCGGCAATGTGACGCCGAGATCGCCGTCGATCACCTCGGACACGATGAGGTGGGTGTCGCCCGTGTTCGTCACGACGAAGCAATAGGTGATCGCGAGGCCGGAACCGCCGGTCAGGGTTTCGTCCCCGGGGCAATTGTCCGAAGCGTGGCCCGCAGCGACGGTTTTCGAGATCTCGATCGAGGGAGAGACCTCGTCGACGTCAGCGGTGTCGTCGTCACTGGGATCTTCGGCGCCGGGGATCTCCCCGCCGTCGGGATCGGTCGGGGTTCCACCGGCGACCGCCGTGTTGGCCAGGTCGCCTTCGACGGTCGCGACGTAGGCGAGGGTGAGGGATTCGCCCGGCGCGAGCGGAGCGCCTCCGGTGACCGGGGTCATGTCCGCTTCGTTGATCCCGAGGTCCGGATCGTCCACCGTGACGTCGGCGAGGTGGGTGTCGCCGGTGTTGGTCACGACGAAGCAGTAGGTGACGGAGTCCCCGAGTTGGGCGACGACGGAGTCGCTACCGGGGCAACCCGTAACCGGATCCTCGGTGCCGAAGTAGACGGTCTTCGTGATCTCGATGTCGGGATCGACCACGTCGACCTCGGCCGAGCTGTCGTCGGAGGGGTCCTCGACCCCGGGCAGGTCCGTACCCTCGGAGTCGGTCGGGTTCGCTGTCGCCGTGGCGTCGTTGGTCACGTCCTCGGTTCCACCGGTCGTCTCGATGAACAGCACGATCGCCTCACCGGGTGCCAGCGGGGGCGTGTCCGAGAGGTCCGCCCTCGCCGTCAGCTCGTCGGTACCGCCGTCGCCGTAGCTCCAACCGAACGTCGAGTCCTGGACGACGATGTCGTCGAGGTGCACGATTCCGGCGCTCGTGTTGGTGACGGTGAAGCAGTAGGTGATGTCGACGTCGTCGCCCACCAGGATCGACTTGAGCGCGTTGTCACACGACGCCCCTGCGTCGTGACCGACGAACACGCGCTTGTCGAGATCGATCGCGGCCGACACCTCGGCGACCTCTGCGGAGTCGTCGTCGCCCACCGGGTCCTCGCCAGGTATCGGCGTGCCCTCGTCATCGACGGGATCGCCGCTCGCCGTCGCGGTGTTGGTCAGGTCCCCCTCGATGGTTGTCTCGCCGTAGAAGACGGCGGACTGACCGACGGGGAGAGGATCGACGTTGGCCGCGTCGGCGACGAGGATCAGCCCTGGCACGTCGGGATCGTCCACCGTCACGTCGGCGAGGTGGGTGTCGCCGGTGTTCGTGACCACGAAGCAGTAGGTCACGGCAAGCCCGGCGCCACCGGTGACGAGTTCGTCACCGCCGCCTGCGGCGGAGCACGAAGCCCCGTCGTCGTGGCCGACGTAGACGGTCTTCGCCAGTTCGAGCGCAGGCTCCGGGTCGACGACTTCCGCGTCGTCATCGTCGGTCGGGTTGTCGACGTCGGGGATGTCGGTCCCCTCTGCGTCGACGGGGTTGCCGGTGGCGAGGGCGGTGTTGGTGAGGTCGCCGTCGATGGCGGTCTGGTAGTAGAGGGTGACCGATTCGCCCGGGGCGAGGAACAGGTCGCCGGCGAGGATGGTCATGTCGGCCTGGTCGATGCCGAGGTCGGCGTCGTCGATGGTGACGGCCTCGAGGTAGGTGCCGCCGGTGTTGGTGACGGTGAAGCAGTAGGTGACGGCTTCACCGGAGTCCGCTGTGGCGAGCTCCGATCCCGGGCAACCGGCGCCGGAGTCGTGGCCGAGGTAGACGGTCTTGTCGATCGCGATGTCCGGATCGGTCGGGTCCACCGCCGCGGTGTCGTCGTCAGTCACGTCGTCGATGCCGGGGAGGTCGTTGCCCTGGTCGTCGACGGGGTTGCCGGACACGGATGCCGTGTTCGTGAGGCGCCCGTCGTTTCCGTCGTCGTCGCCGGTGAGCGTCGTGACGGTCGTCTCCACGAACTTCGTGACCGACTGGCCGGGGCTCAGCACGAGATCGACGGAGATGGTGACTCCGAGCGTCGTATCGGTGATGTCGCCCACGTCGAGGTCCGTGTCGCCGGTGTTTTCGACGGTGAAGCAGTAGGTCACATCGGACCCGAGGTCCACGGTGATCAGGTCCTCGCCCTGACATGTGAGGCCGGAGTCGTGGCCTGGGTAGACGGTCTTGTCGATCGCGATGTCGGGTGAGGCGGAGATGGTCACGACTGCGCTGTCGTCGTCGGTGACATCGTCGAGGTCAGCGCGATCGTCGCCCTGGTCGTCCACGGGGTTGGCGGTGACCGTCGCGACGTTGGTCGTGTCGGCGGAGATCGGGAGGACCAGGGTGCATGTCACGCTGGCATCCGGCGCCAGGCCACTTGCCGGGAGGTCGTCGATCTCGGTGCAGTTCGACGAGTCGATGGTGACGTCATCGCCTCCGTCGCCGGGAGTCCCGAGGTCGTCGACGATCACGATGTCGGCGAGGTTGGTGTCGCCGGTGTTCGTGATGACGTATGTGTAGGTCACGTCGGCCGGGTACGGCCCGGTCACCTCGAACGCTGCTCCGTCGGCTGCGGTCCCGGCGGTCTTGACGATCTTCACTCCTGCGGGTGTGAGGCGGTTGACGAACTGGCAGTTCACGATCGCATCGTTGGCAACGGTGACGGTCACCGAGGTTCCGTCGAGGTCGACGGTCACGTCATTGTCTGCGAGTGGGCCGTTCTGATCGGTGCACGAGATGGCGTCGAGGACGTAGCCGGCCTGGGACGCGAGGTCTTCGGTGATCGTGAAGTCCACCGTCGTACCGAGGTCCTGGTTCCACTCCCAGGTGACGATGCCGGAGCCGGCAGTCGTCTGGTCGATGGGCGACTGGAGCCCCGGCGGGCTGTCGACCGTCGCAGGGACGGCCGGTGTGGTGAACCCGTCGAAGTAGCCGGTGAAGTCCCATCCGGCCGCGGGGACCAGGTTGCCCTGGGCGTCGGGGACCACCTTGGTGGCCGACACCGAGGGGGCGCACAGGTCGACGGCGAGTTCGGCCAGGAAGGTCTGAAGCGCGCTCGAGTTGGCCGACGTGAACCAGTCGGAGTTCTGTGTGGGCCCGGAGATGGTCGCGAGGTTGACCGGGTTGGTCGAGCCGCCGCTGCTCGGGAGGATCCCGAACGCGATGACTCGGCTCCCCTTCGCCTTCACCGAGTTTGCTGACTGCGCCGCCTCCTCGACGTCGATGATCGAGACGGTGCTGGAGCTGCCCGAGCCGTTCGCGTAGACCGTGGGATTCCCATCGGTGAGGAAGACGACGAGGTCCGGTGTGGTGGCGAGGCCGGCGACGACGTCGAAGGCGTCGTCCCAGTTCGTTCCGCCGCCGGTGGACGCATAGATTGCATCGATGTCGCTCTTGAGTTCGATCTCGTTGGCGCCGTCCTCGACGCCGACGTTCAGGTAGTTCTGGTTCAGGGTCGCCGACGCGCTGAACGAGATGAGCGCGATGTTCGAGTTGGTCCCGCTCAGCGCCTCGACGAAGTCCTTGCCGGCGGTCTTGAAGTTCTCGGTGAACCCGCTCGAGCCGATCGAACCGGACCTGTCGAAGACGAGCGCAACATCCACCCCGCACGAAGTGGGCAGCGCCGGGTTGTTGCGCCGGTTGACGAAGTACAGGTCCCGATCGGAGTCGTCGTCACGGACGGCGCGGGGGAGGTAGGCGTCGACGTCGCCGACATCGCCGCTGCCCTGCCCGTAGGCGAAGGTCGAGAACGTGTTGAAGCCGGTCGGTGCGGAGACCTCGGTGACCGAGTAGCCGTTTCCGTCGGGCACGATGAACTGGCACTCGCCGTCCCCGCCGGTGGTGCACTGGATGTCGTCGCCATCGGTGATGCCGTTGCCGGTGATCTCGAAGGTCGCTCCGCTGAGGTCCGAGCCGTCGACGACACGACCGCCTCCGTCGAAGACCCCGGCGTCGCCGATGCCGTCGTTGGCGATGTCGCCCGGAGTGTCGACGCCGTCCTGGTCGCCGACCTTGTGCACGGTGATGACGCGGCATCCGTCGGTGTCAGCGTCGATGCAGGGAGAGACGACCGCCGTCTGGGTGGCGTCGGCGAGTGCAGTCGAGGCGTTAACCGATGTGTCCGCAACGACCACGACGACAGAGAGCATGGCGAACGCCATCAGCAGGCGGGCGGTGCGGGCCAGAGAGTTGAAGCCGATCCTCATGAGCGTGATCCGTTTCCGTGGGTGTGGATGAGGATCGGTTTCGCCCTGGCTCCCCGCCCACCGATCGGCGACCAACTTCGGTGACGGCTCGTAGCCTTCCTCCCGCCGCACCACGCAGAGTGGCCGACGAACGGTCTCATTATGACGTCGACCACGCTCCGTAGCCATAGGTGATGTCAGAAAATCATCAGAATTGATGGGCCGGGGCAGGGCATGCGACCCCCTCTGGAGCGACCATCGACCTCTACTAGAGACAGAGGGTTGTGGATCGTTCCGCTCGTCGGAGTCGGCGAACCCTGGACGGGTAGAGTGAGCAGCTTCCGTCAGGCGTAGGCGACGATCTCGTCGGCCACGAGATCGGTCAGAGCGTTCAGCTCCTCTTGTCGGATCCTGGCCGTGTTCCCTGCGACCACTACCTGGAACCTGCCGTTGAAGGTCATCGGGATCAGCATCAACGCGCCCGAGGAGTCGAGGTTGGGAACGACGACGATGTCGACGAGTCGTAGCCCACCGGCCTCAGCCAGGAATGACCGTGCAGTCGGTCGACCGTCGACGATCTCGGGCCACAGAACCCCGACGTTGGTCAACATGGCCGTTCCGGGAGGACCGGTTCGAGAGGCAGCCCGCCTCTCGGCGATGACGTGCAGGGGTCGCAGGGTGCTGAGCGTCGTCACGTTGCGCAGCGCGTTGGCAAGCCCCCCGTCGATACCGAGCTCGAGACCGTGGATGCGCTGTGCAGCCAGGTTCCCCATGAGCGCATCACGGTCGTCGAGGTCCCGGCTGAGGCTGGCGGCCACGACCATGCTGATCTCGTTGTTCCCACGGCCGCCGGCGCTGCGCCGGTTGACGGCGATCGCCCCGCGCTGCACGTCGACGTCCGCGCCGTTGGAGCGGTTCCATGTGGCGATGGCCCGCATCGTCGCAGCGAGTGTGAGGTCGGTGATGGTCGCACCTTGCGCCCGTGCGCGCTCGCGGATCGTCCGTTGGATCTCAGGGTCGTCGATGGTCACCCGCGCGGCGATCCGTTCCCTTTGGGCCCCGCTGGTCCCGTGGGCCCGGGTGAGTCGGTCGGCGGGGTAGGTCTGCGCGAACTCGCGGAGGTATTTCACCACGGTGGTGAAACTCGCCGCCTTCGCCCTCGCGGTACCCGCGGTGCTGGCGAGGCTGTCGCGGCGCGCCCACTCGGGGTTGGTGCCCGTCACGCGCAGGTGGTAACCGGCGAGAATCGCCTTCACGCACGAGAAGTTCGTCTCGGCATCGCCGACCGCATGGTGCAGGTCCAGGGAGAGGAAGGTCTTCTCGCCACTCAATCGGGCGATCGTGACCTCGAAGGGACGATGGGTTCGCAGGTCCCATGTGCACTGTCGATCGAAGATCCGGTCGATGACGGCCGAGTAGTCCCGGCCGAAGTCGTCCAGGTCCCCCAGGTCCACGATCCGCGGTTCGGCGGGCGCCCCCGGCCGCCATGCATACCCCTTCGACACCAGGGTGCCGGCATCGACGAGCCGGGACCGCAGTTCGGGGCGGTCGTCCTGGATCGCGGTGACCGCGTCGGCCAGTGCATCGACGTCACATAGTCCCTCGAGGACGAAGCCGTTCAGGCTCACCGCTGCGGGACGGCGAGCCATGTCGACAGACGTGGCGTCGAGTGGCAGGTCTCCGGAATTCATCTCGGGAACCCTATTGGTTCGTCAGCGACCAGGCGGCCGGACGCTCCGCGACGTCAGAGTTCGATGCGGTACAACTCGGCCGCGTTGTCCTGCAGGACGCGGCGTTTCGTGTGCTCGTCGACGTCGGCGAGCACCTTCGCGAAGTGGGCCCGGGCGGTCGGGTACAGGCAGGTCGGGTGCGGGACGTCGGTCTCGACGAGGACGTTGTTCACGCCGATATCGGCGATGAGCTTGGCCGGTCCGGACTGCTCGAACCACCACATGACGTAGAGGTGATCGGTGAAGTACTCACGCGGCCGGCGCTGCGCATGGGAGAGCTCGTCGGGCACCGTGACCATCTCGTCGTACTGGTATTCGAGCGCCTCGAGTATGAACGGCACCCACCCGATCCCGCTCTCAGCCGAGACGATCTTGAGGCCGGGATGGCGGTCGAAGAGGTTGCTCATGCAGAGGTTGATGATGATGCGGACGTTGCTCATGTACATCTGCGTGGCATGCACGGCGAGGCGGCGCTGGGAGTCGAACTCGTTCCACCACGTGGACGCCTTGCCGGGGTTCTTGCGACGCTCCTCGGCCTCGTCGGCCATGCGTTGCTCCCGGGTCTTGAACCGCGACCCTCTGATGGACTCGAGGTCCTCACGGGTCGCGCCGGCGCCGATGTGGAAGTTTGCAACGGACCGGGTCTGTTCGAACGTGTCCCACATCGGGGTGTAGTAGTCCTCCCACAGCTCCGGCAGACCGATCATCTCGGGCTTGTCCGAGAGCGTGAAGCCCCGGATACCGCGGTCGGCCATGCGTTGCATCTCGGCCACGGTGAGTTCCATGTCCCAGATGGGCAGCATCGCCTGGGGAAGCAGTCGCCCGCCGGACTCGTCCTGGATGTCGGCGAAGAAGTCGTTGTAGATCTGCAGGATCGCCTGTCGGCGGGTGAGGTCCGCGATGGCGAAGATGTGGTTCGAGGCGAAGCCGACGCCGTTGGGGTAGATGATCTCGGCGTGGATGCCCTGTTCGTCCATGAGTTCGAGACGTTCGGGCACCGACCACGCTGCGGGGTCGATGTCGCTGAAGGGCTGCACCACGTGCGAGCCGAGGATCTTGTTGTGTCCCTGCTGGATGGTGTTGCCGCCGGTGGATGCCCAGACCTCGTCGTCGAGGTACCAGCCGGTGCGACCGTCGACCGTCTTCTGGACGGGGACCTTCCCGTTCATCGAAGCGGGGGCACGCGAGGTCCACAGGTCGGGCGGTTCGGTGAAGTGGGCGTCACAGTCGATGATCGCGACGTCACCGAGTGGGTCGGTGGTCGTGGGCTCGGGCGTTGTCAGGGTCATCGGGTGCCTCCGGCGTGGCGTCGCTCGAATAGAGCCTAAACATTCGCACTAATTCTGCCAAGGCGAGTGGGCTAGGTTTTCCGCAGGACGCGGCGAAAGGGGCATCGGGCGATGGGGGAGCGGCCGGCACTGGATCTCGACGACGTCGCGCGGCGGGCGACGGCGGCCGCCGCCGAAGTCTGGCCGGGCGCGAGCGTCGACGGCGTTCACATGATGATGGGCGGCCACTCGGGGCTCACTCTCGCAGGCACGCTCCACGGGGCGGGGGAGCGGCGCGAGATCGTCATGAAGGTCGCCCCGCCGGGGCGAACCCCGGTCGGTCGCCACGACGTCATGCGCCAGGCCCGCCTCCTTCAGGGTCTCGGGACCGTCGAGGGTGTGGCCGTGCCTGACGTGTACTTCACTGACGACGATCCGCCACCGCTGTTCGCCATGTCCTTCGCCACCGGTGAAGCCACCGAACCCGTGCTCAGCGCGAACGCCCTGGACCCGGCAGTCACGCGGGCCCGGACGTTCGCCGCGGTCGAGTTGATGGCGGCCCTGCACGGCGCAGTCCCCGGTCAGATCGGCCTCGATGACGAACCGGTCGTGTCGATCGTCGAGGAGATGCAGAAGTGGGAGAAGACGATGCATGCGGTTCCCCCCGAACTGCGTCCCCGGGGACCTGAACTGCTCGCCCGTCTGCGAGCTGAGGTCCCCGACGACGTCGAACCGTCGGTCGTGCACGGCGACTACCGCCTTGGCAACATCCTCATCGACGGGGTCACCCCGACAGCCATCATCGACTGGGAGATCTGGTCCATCGGTGACCCGCGTGGGGATCTCGCATGGTTCTGCGTATTCACCGAGCAGGGCGATCTCCCCGGCGCGAGTTACGACGCCCCTGGCATGCCGAGCGCCGACGAGGTGGTCGCTGCCTATGAGGCCGCGTCGGGTGGCCCGGTGCGTGACTGGGTCTGGTTCCAGGCGTTCGGCCGGTTCAAGATGGCGGCCATCATGGGCCACAACCTCCGGCGCCACCGCGAGGGGCGACACCACGACCCCTACCAGGAGACGCTGGTGCCGGCGATCCTCGCCCTGGCCGAACGGGGCATCGAACTCCTCGACTGAGGCGTTGCGCCCGCCGGTCAGAGGCGACCGTGGCGCTCCAGGACATCGCGGTACTTCTCACGCGCCGCGGCCCGAAGCTTCGGGATGTGGGTCGACGGGAAGATCTCGTCGCCGCCGTCGTAGCTCTTGAGCAGTTGGCGCGCGACGGTCGTCTTGTGGACCTCGGTCGGGCCGTCGGCGAGGCCCATGGCGAAGGACTCCATCACCTCGCGCGAGAAGCCCATCTCCCACGAGAGGCCGAGGGACCCGTGGATCTGGAGCGCCCGTGAGGCGATGTCGAGGTACACCTTCGGCATCAGCGCCTTGACTGCGGAGATGTCGGCGCGGACGCGCTGGTAGTCGTGGTACTTGTCGATCCGCCATGCGGTCTGCAGCACGAGGAGCTTGAAGGTCTCGAGTTGGATCCAGGACTCGGCCACCATGTCCTGGACCATCTGCTTGCGGCCGAGGAGTTCACCCTGGGTGGTCCGTGACAGGGCACGCTCGGCCATCTGGTCGAGCAGCCGACCGCAGCGCCCGACCGTGCGCATCGCGTGGTGGATCCGTCCTCCACCGAGGCGGGTCTGCGCGACGACGAAACCCTGTCCGCGGTCGCCGAGCATGTTCTCGGTGGGTACCCGGCAGTTGGTGTAACGGATGTAGGCGTGCGAACCGTTGTCCTGTGACTCGTCCTCGATCCCGAGTCCCACGTTGCGGACGATCTCGACGCCGGGCGTGTCGACGGGGACCAGCAGCATCGACATCTTGCGGTAGGTCTCGGCCTCGGGGTCGGTCACCACCATGACGATGAGGAAGTCGGCCCAGCGGGCGTGGGAGGAGAACCACTTCTCGCCGTTGATCACCCACTCGTCTCCGTCGAGGGTGGCCGTGCAACGGAACACCTTCGGGTCGGCGCCGCCCTGGGGTTCGGTCATCGAGTAGCACGAGACGATCTCGTTTCGCAGGAGCGGTTCGAGGAACCGCTCCTTCTGTTCGGGGGTGCCGTAGTGGGCGAGGATCTCGGCATTACCCGAGTCCGGCGCCTGGCAGCCGAACACGCTCGGAGCGTTGTCCGAGCGCCCGAGGATCTCGTTCATGAGGCCGAGCTTCACCTGGCCGTATCCCTGGCCACCGAGTTCCGGGCCGAGGTGGCAGGCCCACAGTTTCCGTTCCCGGACCCTCTCCTGGAGCGGCGGGATGAGCTCGGCACGCACCGGATCTGCGAGGTCGAAGGGATGGGGGATCACGTGGTCCAGCGGTTCGACCTCGTTCGTGACGAAGTCGTCGATCCAGTCGAGCTCGGCTTGGAACTCCGGGTCGGTTTCGAATCCCCAGGTCATCGCTGGTTCCCCCTGTGCAGCTGCGGTCGGTGAGCGATTCGGTGAGCGTGCGGCGCCGCCACCCTAGAGCAGCGCCTGAGGCGGGCCGCCGTCCACCGCGATCACCGAACCGGTGGTGTAGCTGGAGGCGTCCGAGGCGAGGTAGAGGGCCGCGCCGACGATCTCGGCGGGTTGGCCGCCCCGTCTCATGGCCATCACCTCGCCGAGCTTGTCGATCGAAGACGGGTCCCACGCGTCGGCGATGTCGGTGAGGAACGGACCCGGGGCGATGCAGTTGACCCGCACCGCCGGCCCGTACTCGTGGGCGAATGCCATCGTGAACGCCTCGAGACCCGCCTTCGCCGCGGCGTAGACGGTCTCTGTGTGGGTGGGACGTCGTGCGGCGCTGCTGCTGACGTTGATGATCGACCCGCGTCCGGCCTCGGCCATGCGGGAGCCGATCACCGCGCTCAGCCGGAACGCCCCCTTGAGGTTGACGTCCATGACCTTGTCGTAGAGGGCCTCGGTCACCTCGTCGAGCGACGGGTACAGCGGCGACATCCCCGCGTTGTTCACGAGGATCTCCACGGAGCCGAACTCGTGGTAGGCCGTTTCAGCGAGTGCTTCGACCTGGTCCCAGTGCCCGACGTGGCAGGCCACGCCCAGCGCCCGCCGGCCCGTAGCTTCGGCGATCTCGGCCGCGGCGGCCTCACACGCTTCGAGCTTGCGGCTCGCGATGACGACATCGGCGCCGGCGCCGGCGAACGCCATCGCCATCTCCCGGCCCAGTCCACGGCTGCCGCCGGTGATCACCGCCGTACGGCCTGTCAGGTCGAAGAGTTCGGCAGGGTCGTAGGCGCTCATGGTGGCGGTTTACCGGTTCGTCGGCGGGATTTCAGGCGAATGATTGGTGCTAATCTTGCCAGTCCGCCGGACCCCGGACCAATCGGCTGATCCGGCGAATCGGACCGTCGAGAGGACCCTGATGAACCACGAAGGTCTGCCGCGCCGCACCTCCGCCGACACTGAGGGGCCCGTCGCCAAGGTGCTGTCCAAGCTCGAGGCGACGGGGCAGGACCTCACCGTTCTGCGCCTCCTTGCGAACTCGCCGACTGTGTTCAGGCCCTTCGTCAGGCTGTCGAGCACCCTGATGTACGACGGCGCGCTGCCCGAGAAGGTTCGCGAGGTCGTGATCCTGTGGATGGGCCGGAACCGACCGCACTCCTACGAGTGGATCGAACACGTTCTGATCGCCCGCCGGGTCGGGCTGAGCGACGAGCAGATCGACGCGATCGAGCGCGACGATCTCGACGGAGACCTCTTCACCGACGAGCAGCGACTCGCCGTCGTCGTCGCAGCGCAACTGCTCGGGGATCATGCGCTGCCACCGGAGACGTTCGAGGCGGCCGTCGACACATGGGGCCTCGAGACGTTCATCGAGCTCGTGATGGTGGTCGGCTGGTGGGGTGGAACGGTGCCCACCTTTCTCGAGGCGATGGGGCTGCGCCGCCCCGACGTCTGTGACCTCGACGTGCCCGAGTGGATGCCCGAACCGGACTGACCGGGTGCCGACTCGCCCGCTGCCTCAGCGCCACTCCACGGTCTCGTCCATCACGCCGGGGAACTTCGCCGAGATCACCTCGACGTACTCGACCATGTGCTCGCGCATCAGCGTCTCGGCCGTGTCGCCGTCACCGGCGAGGATCGCGTCGGCGATGGCCTCGTGGGCCTCGAGGATCCGCGCTCTCTCGCTCGGCTCGTACGCGATCTCGCGGATGCGTTCGACGTAGATCTCCTTGAGCGCCCGTGCGATGAGGTCGAGGACCCGGTTGCCCGAATGGCTCGTCACGACATCGTGGAACGACGTGGAGGCGCTGATGTAGCCACGGTCCCCGTCGTCGGACACCTCGCGGCTGCGTTGGAGCGCCTCATGGAGCTCGGGCGGGGCGTCGCGGCTCTGACGCTCGGCGGCCTGGCGGGCCATGAGGGGTTCGATCACGAGGCGGGCTGCGACGAGCTCCCGGAAGGTCGCCCCGCTCGCGTGCAGGAACACCGTCGCCATGCGACCGAAGTCGGCCCCGTGCACACCGGAGACGACGGGCCCGCCACCCGGTCCCGGCTTGATCGTGATCAGCCCGTGGGTCTCGAGGATCCGCAGGGCTTCGCGCAGGGACGCACGGCCGACCTGGAAGTCTTCGAGCATCTCAGCCTGGGGGGCGAGCTTCGAGCCGGGTTCGAGCTCGCGGTCGACGATGTCCGAGAGGATTTCGCGGGCGACCCATTCCGCCGTCTTCTCGGTGCGGCGGCGCCGGCGGTCCGGGCTCGGTGGGGTCGTCTCGTCGCCCGTCACGGCGTCAGCGGTGCCTTCCATTGTGAACCTCGGTGCGTGTCGTGTCAGTTCAGAGGCTACGCAGCGCGTCCACGGGCTTGACGGATCTCCGGGCGATGCACCCCACTGATTCAATTGATT
This sequence comes from Acidimicrobiales bacterium, assembly GCA_040219085.1. Classification (NCBI taxonomy): domain Bacteria; kingdom Bacillati; phylum Actinomycetota; class Acidimicrobiia; order Acidimicrobiales; species Acidimicrobiales bacterium. Next base: position 56,275 of record JAVJTC010000029.1, on the reverse strand, counting down.
ACTATGAACCGACACATTTGGTGCGGCGCTGATGTCGCAGGACGGGGGTCGTCGTGACGGGACGCGGGAACAGGGGAGCAGGCACGGTGACGGACCCGTGACGCCTCCCGCCGGGGGCAACCCCGAACCGCTGCGGGTGGTCGACTTCTCCACCCACCTCTCGGGCCCGATGGCGAGCCATCTGCTCGTCGAGGCCGGCGCCGACGTGATCAAGATCGAACACCCGGTGCGTGGCGACGGAAACCGGGGGAACGACCCGAAACTCGCCGGTGTCAGCGACATGCACCTCGCGCTCAACCCCGGGACACGCAGCCTCGCGGTGAGCACCCGTTCGCCGCACTGGTCCGGCGTCGTCGAGGCCGCCGTCGCCTGGGCCGACGCGGTGATCGTCGGCAACCGGCCGAGCGACTCGGCGAAACGGGGTCTCGACTTCCCGACGCTGCTGAAGGCAAACGACCGGCTCGTGTACTGCGTCATCTCGGGCTACGGACTCCGGGGCCCCTGGGCGGACTACAGCGCCCACGGCCAGAACATGGACGCCTATGCGGGCCGTGTGGAGCTCGACTGGGACGAGGGTGAACCCGTCACCCGGCTGGGCTGGCGTTCGGCCGGGACCACTCTCGCCGGCATGTTCGGTGCCATGGGGGTCCTCGCCGGTGTCGTGCGCCGGGACCGTGGCGGCGGGCCCCAGTTCGTCCACACCTCGATCTGGCAGTCGGCGATGTGGTGGAACTGGCGGGACCTCAACACCCTCGCCAACATCGGCGAAGGGTGGACCGAGTACCGCGACATGGGATCGCGCTACAACGTCTACGCCACCGAGGATGGAAGGGCCGTGCTCGTGTGCCCCGTCGAGAAGCGGTTCTGGGACGTCTTCTGCGATCTCGCCGAGCTGCCCGACGAGCTGCGGGACCGCGGCGACTGGACCCACTCCATGGAGTTCGGCTTCGACGACGAGATGCCCGTGATCGCCGCGGCGATGCGTAGGCGGACGATGGGGGAGTGGCGGGAGGCCCTACTGGCGGCCGACATCCCCTTCGCTCCGGTGCTGACCCTCGAGGAGGCGATGTCGAGCGACCACGCGGCGGCAAACGACGTTCTGCGCACGACGACCACCGCGGCCGGCGACGAGGTCCGCGTCGCCGCGTCGCCACTGCGTCTCGACCCCGACCTCGACAGCGCGTTGGAGCCTGGCCTTGCGCCTCTCGGCCCACCGCCCGACGTCGGACAGCACAACGACGACCTGCTCGCCGAGATCGGGCTCACCGATCTCATCGGCGAAGACCTCTCACGATGACCGCAGCGATGCGACCGAAGACCTCACCCCGGAAAGGACGACGATGACACGCAACTACGAGGTGATCTCCGCCGACGCCCACATCGAGGCGCCACCGGTCTGGGCCGAACGGATCCCCGCGCATCTGCGCGACCGCGCCCCGCGCATCGTCGCGTTGCCCGACGGCGGCGACGGTTGGCAACTCGGCGACGGCGAGCCGGCACCGCTCGGGCTCCAGCTCACGGGCGGCAAGAAGTACACGGAGTTCATCGAGCGGGGGCAGTCCTACGCGGACGACCTGCCCGGTGCCGGTGGACCAGAGCAACGTCTCGCCGAACAGGACCGCGATGGTGTCGACGCCGAGGTGCTGTTCTCCTCGGTCGTCGCCACGGCGCTGAAGAAGGTCGGCGACCATCGCGACGTCCAGGTGGCCATCGCCACCGCCTACAACTCGTGGGCGTCGGAGTTCTGCTCGCATGACATCGAACGACTCCTCGGCGTCGGCATCATTCCCTTCACCGGTATCGACGACGCGGTCGCAGAGCTCCACCGGATCGCGGAGCTGCCGGGTCTGCGGGGAGCGATGTTGCTCCAGTTCCCGTCGGGGAAGCCTGTTCTCACCGACGCGGACGAGCCGTTCTGGGCGGCCGCGGCCGACCTCGACGTGTGCATCGTCGCCCACCACAACTTCGGCGGTGACGAGAAGCAGAAGTCCCACCCCCTACCCGGTCTCCGCAAGGAGAAGGCGATGGACATGGGTGGCGGCGCAGATCTGGGCCTCTTCGCATGGCTCCTGACCTGCGACCTACCGCTGCCGACGCTGCCGATCGTCACCGTTCTCCAGCTCATGTTGGGTGGACCGCTGGACCGACACCCGAACCTCCGGTTCCACTTCGCGGAGACGGGGATCGGCTGGCTCCCCTACTGGCTCGAGCAGATGGAGGACCGTTTCGACCGCCATCGCTTCTGGGCCAAGGTCAACCTCGAGCGTCGCCCCATCGAGTACGTGAGGGACCACTTCACGTTCTCGTTCCAGGAGGACCACGCCGGGCTGGCGCTGCGTCACATGATCGGCGTGGACAACATCTGCTGGGCGTCGGACTTCCCGCACAGCGTCAGCGACTGGCCGTACTCGCGCGAGGTGCTCGCCCGTTCCATGGCCGGCGTGCCAAACGACGAGCGTCGCCGAATCCAGGCGCTCAACATCGCAGCCCAGTTCCGCGTCATCGACCCTGCGGACAAGGACCGCCTCGCGGCCGAACCGCTCAGCCCCCTCGCATCGGACGTGCCGGGTCGCGGCGAGCGGCGCATCGCATGAGCTCCGAGGGCGGCGACCAGGCCGGTCCGCTGGACGGCGTCCGCGTACTGGACCTCACACGCCACATGGCCGGGCCCTACGGGACGATGTTCCTGGCCGACTACGGCGCAGATGTCGTCAAGGTCGAGTCGCTTCCCGGCGGTGAGCCGAGCCGCAGCACCGGAACGGCCTTCGTCAACGGGGAGAGTGCCCTCTTCCTGATCTGGAACCGGGGGAAGCGCTCACTCGCGCTCGACCTGCGAAGCGATGAGGGCAAGGCCGTCGTACGCCGCCTCGCACGCGAGTGCGATGTCCTCGTCGAGAACTACAAGCCCGGCGTGGCCGACGAGATCGGCTTCGGCTACGAGGAGCTCTCCGCGGAGAACGAGGGTCTCATCTACGTGTCCGTGTCCGCCTTCGGGGAGGGTCCACTCTCCCCGTACCCGGGGACCGATCCGGTTGTGCAGGCGATGTCAGGGGTGATGTCGGTCACCGGCGAACCCGACGGCGGGCCGCTCCTCGTCGGCGTCCCCGTGGCCGACTTCACCGGCGCCATGGTGCAGGCCCAGGCGGTCATGTTGGGCCTGCTCGCCCGCCACCGGACCGGTCGCGGTCAGAAGATCGACGTGTCGATGCTCTTCGCGCTCCTGTCTTCGCTGACGACACGGCTCGCGTCCTACTGGACCGACCACGAGGACCCGAAGCGCTACGGCTCCGCTCACTCGGTGGTTTGCCCGTACCAGGCGTTCAAGACCGCCGACGGCTACGCCGTGGCCGGCGTGTGGGGCGCCGGGGAGGGGTGGCCGAAGTTCTGCCGGGCCGTCGGTGAGCCGGAGCTCGCCGACGACGAGCGCTATCTCACGAACCAGCAGAGGGTCCAGCGGCGAGCAGAGCTCAGCGCCCATCTCGACGAGGTCTTCATCACCCGGACAACCGCGCAGTGGCAGGAGTCCTTCGGTGAACACGGCGCGCTGTTCGGTCCGGTCCACACCTTCTCGGAGATCCTGAACCATCCCCACGTGGTGCAGTCGGGCCTCATCCAGTCCACCGACCATCCCGTCGCCGGTGAGTTCCCCCAGCTCGGGCCCGTGATCTTCCTGCGTGACACGCCCGGGCGGATTGCCGGCGCGCCGCCGCTGCTGGGTCAGCACACCCGTGAGGTCCTCGGGGAGCTCGGTTACGGAACCGACGAGATCGATGCGATGATCGCGGCCGGAAAGGCCACCGAGCCGCAGGGAGACACGTAGTGAGTCGCGCCGTCACGGACGAACAGCGGGCGCTCGTGGACGAGACGCGAGCGTTTCTCGCCGGCATCGAACCCGTCGTCGCCTCCGAGGACCTCGATGAACGCTTCGCGGCGCTCGTCGCGTACGAACAGAAGCTCCACGCCGCCGGCCTCGCCGTCGTCTCGTGGCCCGAGCGCTACGGAGGCCGGGGACTCGGCCCGGTCGAAGCGGCGATCGTGTCCGAGGAGCTCGGCCTGGGCGGGGCGCCCGAGACGATCAACTTCATCGCCCTGGAGGTTGTGGCCCCTGCGCTGTTCCGTTTCGCATCGGAGGAACAACTCGACAGATGGCTCCCTGCGATGCCGGGGGCCGATGAGGTCTGGTGTCAGCTGTTCAGCGAGCCCGACGCCGGATCGGATCTGGCATCGTTGGCGACGCGGGCCGTGCGCGACGGCGACGACTGGGTCGTGAACGGTCAGAAGGTCTGGTCGACCTGGGGGCAGTACTCCCACAAGGCGCTGCTGCTCGCGCGGACCGGGACCGCCGAGAGCCGGCACAGGGGCATCGCCGCGTTCGTCATGGACGTGGACACGCCGGGCGTGGAGGTGCGTCCGCTGCGCACGATGACGGGTGAGGCGGAGTTCGCCGAGGTGTTCCTGTCCGACGTGAGGATCCCCGACGCGGACATGGTCGGAGGCGAGGCGGACGGCTGGGGTGTCGCCATGGAGATGCTCGCCGGCGAGCGCGGGCCCTACGCGGTCCGTCGCGCGAGCGTCGTGCGGGCCACCCTCGAAGGGGTCTATGCGGCCGCCCGTGAGCGCGGCGTGGACCCGCTCACGCGTGACGAGATCACCCTGGCCGCGATCGACCTGCACGTTCTCGACCGCCAAATCGACAGGGTCGTGGATGCGCTCGCATCAGGCGAGTCCATGGGGCCGGCCGCAGCGATGACCAAGGCGCTGCTGACGAAGGCGGACCAGTCCGTTCACGCAGTGGCCCAGAAGGTCCTGGGTCCGGCCGGTGTGGCATGGTCAGGGGGGATGCACCCCTGGACGGACGGCTTCTTGTACTCCCGGGCGTCGTCCATCTACGGCGGCACCGCCGAGATCCAGCGCAACATCATCGGTGAGCGCCTGCTCGGCCTGCCCCGCGAACCGAACTGAGAGGAGCCGCCGTGTCCGAGACCGAGACCGGCTACGCGCAGAACTACGACGACGTCAGCATCTACACGCTGTCGCCCGAGCGTGAGCGTGAGATGATCGCCAAGCAGACCGAGTGCACTCTGACCTGGAACAACCGCGAGGGTCATCCGCTGGCGGTCATCATGAGCTATCTCGAGCGCGACGGCCATTTCTGGCTGAGTGCCACCAGGTCCCGCAAGAGGGTTCCCGCCCTCAAGCGGGATCCGCGTTCGAGCCTCGTCATCACCTCGGTCGGGACGGACATGGGTCCCAAGAAGACGATCACCTACAAGGGGCGGGTCATCATCCACGACGACGACGCCGACATCAAGGGGTGGTTCTACCCGGCCTTTGCCGAGCGCCTCCACGGCGAGCGGGGTCAGGCGAAGATGAACCAGTTCGTCGAGTTCCTCGACACCCCCGAGCGGGTGATCATCGAGTTCGTCCCGGAGTCCGACATCCGCTACGACGGTGACCTGATGGCCGCGGCCACGCCGCCGCCGGAGGGTTCGTGAAGGCTGCACCGTTTCGGTACCACGCGCCGAGCACGGTCGCCGAGGCGGTCGATCTGCTCACCGAGCACGGCGACGAGGCCAAAGTGCTCGCCGGCGGACAGAGCCTCGTTCCGATCATGGCCCTGCGCCTCGGGCGCTACGGGCACCTCGTCGATCTGAACCGGGTCGACGGCCTTCGAGGGGTTGAAGCCGCGAACGGCCACGTGAGGGTCGGGGCGATGACCACCCAGTCCGCCGTCGAACATGACCCGATGATCGCCGACCGGGTTCCTCTCGTTGCCGCCGCTGCGCCTCACATCGGTCACTTCCAGATCCGCAACCGGGGCACGGTCGGCGGGTCGATCGCCCACGCCGACCCGGCTGCGGAGCTCCCAGCCGTGGCTATGGCGCTCGACGCCGTCATGGAGGTCGGCGGGCCGGAGGGTGCCCGTGAGGTTCGCGCGGCCGACTTCTTCACCTCCATGTGGACGACCTCTCTCGCGGACAACGAGATCCTGACGGCCGTGCGATTCCCCGTACGGAGCGAGTTGCAGGGCTTCGCTGTCTCCGAGGTGGCCCGACGCCACGGGGACTTCGCTCTCGTCGGCACCGCGTGTGCCGTGAGTGTCGACGGGGGAGGGGTTGTCACCGACGCGGCGATCGCGCTGTTCGGGGTGGGGCCCACGCCGGTCCGGGCCGCGTCAGCCGAGGAGGCGCTCGTAGGCACGGGCCCCGACGCCGACCTCGGCGAGATCGGCCGACTCGCCCTGTCCGGGGTCGACCCCAACGACGACGTCCACGCGAGTGGTGACTACCGGCGAAGGGCCGGTGCGGCGATCGTCGCGCGGGCGCTGGGCACGGCACGTGACGAGGCGAGAGGGGGCCGGTCGTGAACGAGATCCCGGTGACGATGACCGTCAACGGCGAGGACAGGGCGGCGACGATCGAGCCGCGGCTGACCCTGGCCGACTACCTACGGAGCGAGTGCGGCCTCACCGGTACCCATCTCGCGTGTGAACACGGCGCCTGCGGCGCGTGCACCGTGTTGGTCGACGGCGCTGCGCAGCGGTCCTGTCTCGTCTTCGCGGTCCAGGCGCAGGGCGCGGAGATCACCACCGTCGAGGGTCTCGCGGAGGCCCCTGGCGAGCCCACGGCTGTCCAGCGCGCGTTCGAGGACTGCTACGGCCTCCAGTGCGGGTTCTGCACGCCGGGCTTCGTGGTCTCGGTCACGGCCTTCCTGCGTGACAACCCCGAACCAGACGACCGGGAGATACGTGAGGCCCTGTCGGGCAACCTGTGTCGGTGTACCGGCTACGGCGGAATCTACGCGGCGGTGCGCCAGGCGGCCGCCGAACTCGCCGAGGCCCAAGGGGGTGCGTCATGACCGCCGGACGCTACGTCGGGCAGTCGGTTGCCCGACGCGAACACCGCCCGCTCGTGACGGGTCATGGCCGCTACGTCGACGACGTGACCGTCGCGGGGATGGCCCACGCCGCATTCGTCCGCAGCGACGTGGCGCGCGGGACCATCACGGCGATCGACGTCGAGGACGCGCAGGCGGTCCCCGGGGTGTTCGCGGTGTACCTGGCCGCAGACCTGAACACGGTCTGTGGGCCGATCCACTCCACGCTGATGGGGCCGAACGCGCCCATGCCGCCGATGCGGGCGCTGGCCGAAGGCGACGTGCGTTTCGTCGGCGAACCGGTGGCGGTCGTGGTCGCCGAGAGTCGCGCCGTCGCCGAGGACGCCGCCGAGATGGTCGTCGTCGAGGTCGCGGCCCTGCCCGCAGTCGTCGATCCGGTTGCGGCCCTGACCGACACCGAGAACCTGGTCCACCCCGAGAAGGGAACGAATGTCGCCCAGGCGATGCCCGACACCGGCGGCCCGGACGTTGACGCCGCGTTCGCCGGCGCGGCGCAGGTGGTCACGGGTCGCTTCGCGCAGTCCCGCGGAACGAACGTGCCGATGGAACCGCGCGGCCTCGTCGCATCGTGGGAGCCGGGCACGGGCGAGTTCACGGCCCACGTGTCGTCTCAGAATCCCCACGAGTACCACGCCCACTTCGCCCGGGTGCTCGGCATAGACCATCACCGGGTCCGGGTTCTCACCGACCAGGTCGGTGGAGGGTTCGGCCAGAAGGTGTTCGTCTCGCGCGACGAGACGTGCGTCGCCGTTGCGGCCAAGCTTCTCGGCCGTCCGGTGAAGTGGATCGAGGACCGGCGCGAGAACCTGATCGCGGCGAACCAGGCCCGCAACGAGATCGTGGACCTCGAGGTCGCCGTCGACGATGACGGCGCGATGGTGGCGATGAAGGCCCGGCATGTCGAGGACGTCGGGGCCTACGCCATCAACAGTCACGCGAGCGCGTCGGGTTCGATGTCCAACTTCATCACCGGCCCCTATCGGATCGGCCATCTCGGCTTCTCGTCGACGTCGGCCTATACGAACACCGTCGGTCGGGCGGCCTACCGCGGGCCGTGGCTGATGGAGACCACCGCCCGCGAGCAGATGGTCGACCGCGTCGCGCGGGCGATCGGTATGGACCCTCTCGAGTTCCGGCGTCGCAACACGGTCACCGCAGCCGAGTTCCCGTTCTCGATGCCCGGTGGTGTGCCGATCGACCGGGTGTCGCTCACCGAGGTGCTCGACCAGGCGGCCGAGATGATGGACTACGACGGCTTCCGTGTCCGACAGGCTGCGGCCCTCTCGGAAGGGCGCCACCTGGGGCTGGGTATCAGCGCGTACATCGAGCCGTCGGGTATCGCCTTCGGTGCGCTGGCCACAGAGCAGGCCAACATCCGCATCGACGCCGCCGGCAAGGTCCGGATCATGATGGGATCCGGGGACCACGGTCAGAACACCGCCACGACGATGCGCCAGTTGGTCGCCGAGTACCTCGGGTGCGACATCGACGACGTCACCTACTCCCAGCACGACACCACGGCCACGCCGCACGGGTCGGGCACAGCGGGGAGTCGCACCGCAGTGATCTTCGGCGGAGCGGCCATCGGCGCATCCAAGCGTCTTCGCGAGAAGGTGGCGGAGATCGCTGCCCACCTGCTCGAAGCGTCGCCCGACGACATCGAGATCGTCGGCAGTGAGGCGTTCGTGGCCGGCACGCCGTCACGGTCGGTCGGTTTCGCCGAGATCGCCGCCGCCGCCTACCTGGCTCCGGACCGTCTGCCACCCGGCGTCGAGCCCGGCCTGGAGGCCGTCCACCGCTACCGGCCACCCAGCCTCTTCACGCTGTCGAACTCGTGTCACATGTGCACGGTCGAGGTGGACGCGGCGACGGGGATGGTCACCTTCGACCGCTACGTGGTCAGCGAGGACTGCGGCCCGATGATCAACCCGACCGTGGTCGAGGGTCAGATCGTCGGTGGTGTGGTCCAGGGGATCGGCACCGCGCTGTACGAGAACATGGCCTACGACCCGGACGGGAACCCGCTCGCGTCCACCTTCCTCGACTACGTCCTGCCGGGTGCAGCCGAGATGCCCGAGATCGAGATCGGCCACATCGAGTCCCCGTCGGCGTCAGAGGGCGGCTTCAAGGGCGTCGGTGAGGGCGGGACGATCGGTGCGATCGCCTGCGTCGCCAACGCCGTCAACGACGCGATCGCCCCCCTCGGCGCCCACATCGACCGCCTCCCGATGGGCCCCTCGGAGGTTCTGGCGGCGATCGACAGCGCCGGTGGCGCCTGAGTCTCGGCGCTGGCGCTTCGCGTCGGGTTCGCAGGCTTGGGCCGCGCCAATGTCATAGCGAAACAGTGCGCTGGCGCTTCGCGTCGGGTTCGCAGGCCTGTGCCGCGCCAACGTCATAGCGAAAGTCGCGGCGGACGGGTGGTTCGCATCCGGACGCCCTCACCGGGGGCCCCTGCTGCGACGAAGCACGGAAGGGGATTTTCGCTATGACACTGGCGCGAGGCATGTGCCTAGCCGCTCGAGCTATCTCACCGGTCCAAGGACGGATCGGCGCCGTCCGCGCGGGGCGAGTGGGCCCGGCGTGGTCAGCGGCCCCAGCCGAGCGGTCCGGCGACCTCGGCGCCGAAGCGCTCGAGCAGCGCCATCGCGTCCGCATGGGACTGGCCGGGCCACTGGACCTTGAGGACGAAGTCCGACATCGGCACCCGTGACGCGATCTCACCGAGCTGGTCCACGACCGCAGGGCCGTCGCCGAGCACGAAACGCGTGTCGAGCCAGGAGTCGCCCCCGAGACCATCATCGAGGTCGAGCCCCCACGACGAATAGGTCCCGTAGCGCGACGCCGCGCCGACGGCGACGAGTTCACGGGCCTCGGCCATCGAATCCGCGAGGTACAGCTCACGCCGGACGGGGATCGGGGATCGCCCTGACAATCCGCGGGCGGCGCGTTCCTCCAGGTACATCTCGTAGAGGTCGAAGAGCTCCCGGTGCGTCGGGAAAGGGGGCACGTACCACGCGTCGGCGAGTCGCCCGGCGCGCCGCACCGAGGCCTCCGCCTGGGCGCCGATCCAGATCGGCAGGGAGTCCTGGACGGGGAGGACTGACGTCTCGACCTCATCGAGTTGGAAGAACTCCCCATGGTGCGTGACGGGCTGGCCTGACCACAGGGCACGGATGACCGATATGGACTCCTCGAAACGGTCCGTGCGGCGGCTCCGGTCGATACCGAAGGCGTCGAACTCCTTCGGTGCGTAGCCGATGCCCACACCGAGGATCGCCCGCCCCCCACTGATGCCGTCGAGGGTGGCGACCTCCTCGGCGACGGCGAGTGGATGGTGCAGCGGCAGCAGCAGGATCCCGGTGGCCACCCGCAGCGTCGGAAACATCGTCGCCAGCGAAGCGAGCCACGGGATGGGTTGGATGTAGCGCAGCGCCGGTGCGGCGAAGTGCTGGCCGGCGCAGACCAGGCCGAAGCCGATGTCGGTGGCGAGACCGATCAGTTCGTGATGCTCGGCGATCTGGTCTTCGATCGGAACCGAGCGGTCATGAACCGATGTCAGCAGCAGCCCCAGTCCCGGGCCGTTCCCGTCGCTCATCGAAGATCCCTCCGGTCGGCAATTGATGCGAAACATTCGCTACAATATCGCGACACATCACGGCTTACGGGGGGAGAGGATGTCGCAAAGCATCGCCATCGGTTGTGGATCGGCCTATGCCACGGACCGCCTCGACTGGGCCGTCGAGTTGGCCGACAGTGGACTGGTCGACTTCATGTGTTTCGACCGCCTCGCGGAGCGGACTCTCGCCCTGGCGCAGATCCGCCGCCTGAACGACGAGACCACTGGTCAGGACCCGTTCCTCCCCGAGATCACCGAGGCCTTCGCTCCCTTCCTGGCGCGAGGTGGGACGATGATCGGCAACTTCGGCGCGGCCAACCCCGCCGCCGCGGCCGACGACGTGGCGGCCGGCCTCCGGAAGGCGGGCCTCGAGGGCATCCGGATCGGGGTCGTGTACGGCGACGACGTACTGGATCACGTTCTCGACCAGGACCTCGAGCTCGACGAGCTCGGGACGTCTGCCAGGGCGATCCGGGACAAGATCGTCTCGGCCAACGCCTACATCGGTGCGGAGCCCATCGTCGACCTCCTCGAGGAGGGGGCCAGGTTCGTCCTAGGGGGTCGCATCGCGGACCCGTCGCTGTTCGTCGCCCCGATCTGCTGGAAGCTCGGCTGGGCTCTCGACGACTGGGACCGTGTGGCCCGGGCCACCGTCGTCGCCCACCTCCTCGAGTGCGGCACACACTCGACGGGCGGCAACTACACCGATCCGCCCTACCGCGAGCTCGACCTCACCCGCCTCGGGTTCCCGATGGCGGTCGTCGACGAACGCGAGGCCGTGATCACCAAGCTCGACGGGACAGGCGGTGCCGTCGACATCGGGACCCAGCGGACCCAGCTCGCCTACGAGGTCCACGACCCGGCTGCCTACCTCACTCCCGACATCAGCGCCGACTTCTCCCAGGTCACCCTCGAGCAGGTCGGCCCCGACCGAGTGCGGGTCTCGGGCGCCACGGGCAACCCCCGGCCGGACACGTTGAAGGTGCTCGTCGGCGTGGACCTCGGGTTCAAGGTCATCAGCGAGTCGAGCTTCGGCGGCCCCGGCTGTATCGAACGGGCCCGATCCGCAGCCGATCTGGTCCGTGTCCGGCTCGAGAGCCTCGCGGCCGGGATCGACGACCTGCGCACCGACCTGATCGGCGTGGACTCGCTGTTCGGTGACCGCATGTCCGGCGGCGAGCCGGTCGAGGTTCGTCTTCGCATCGCCGCCCGTACGCACGACAAGGTGACCGCCGACGCCGTCGCGGCGGAGGCCGACCATCTCTGGATGGGACCGAACGGCGCAGGGGGCATCTTCACCCGGACCGTGCCTGCGATCGGCGTGACGCCTGCCTTCCTGCCGCGAGATGATGTCAAGCTCCGTACCGAGGTGATCGAGGCATGACCAAGCTCCGTGAGATCGCGTACAGCCGTTCGGGGGACAAGGGCGACATCTCCAACGTGTGCGTCTTCCCCTACGACGATGCCGACTACGACCGACTGCGAGCGGCGCTGACCGTCGATGTGGTCCGGGAGAAGTACGGGGCGCTCGTCACCGGTGACATCGTTCGCTACGAACTCCCGGGAACGTGCGGGTTGAACTTCGTGATGTACGGCGCTCTCGACGGTGGCGTGTCCATCAGTCTGCGCGCCGACCCGCACGGCAAGTCCATGCAGAACCTGATCCTCGACATCGACGTCTGAGCAGGAGCAACCGATGACAGACACGACTGCCGATGCGCTCGCCACGGTCCGCTCGGCGGTGACCGCCGACGTCGTCTCCCGGTTCCGGCGCGAGGGGTGGATCCGGCTACCGAGACTGCTCTCCGACGACGAAGTTGCGCGGGTGCGCGAGATCTACGCCATCGAGGAGGAGACCGGGACGTCGAAGCTCATGGGCGACGTAACCGGTGACGACGACGACCGGTTCGCGTACCAGCGGGATCCGAAGATGACGAAGATGTGGTCCAACCGCATCGACCTGCGTCTCCGGTGGCCTGAGCTCCAACGGATCGTCGCCCTCTACGCCATCGTTGCGCGTTCGCTACTCGGCGCCGACGACGTGCGCGTCTTCTGGGACAAGACGTTCACGAAGCCCACGGCTGCCGAGGGGACCCGTGAATCCGTCTGGCACCAGGATCTCCCCTACAACCCCATCGACCGGCGCGGCTTCATGTCCGTGTGGTTCGCCGTCACCGACGTGACCGCCGAGATGGGAGCGATGCGCTTCGTCCCCGGCTCGCACCGGCTGGGTCCGCTCGGACGCTTCGACCTCGTGGGCGACGAGCACACCTGGGACTTCGCTCTGAGGCCCGAGGACCGCGACCTGGTCGGCGAACCCGTCACGGTCCCCCTCGCCGCCGGCGAGGCCACGGTCCACGACGGGCTGACCCTGCACGGGGCCGGCCCGAACCTGACCGACACGCCACGACGGGGCTGGACGATGATCTTCATTCCGGCGGATACCCGCTGGACCGGTGGTCCCCATCCCCATGCCGACAACAACATCGCCGGAATGGTGATGAACGACACCTTCGACGACGAGCGGTTCCTGGTCGACTGGGCCGCGATCGGGCGGGACTGACCGGGTCAGTGGCCGGCGAGGCTCGCCCGTAGTTCGACCTTGCGGACCTTGCCGGTGGCCGTGCGCGGGAGGTCGTCGACCACGTGTATCTCGCGGGGAACCTTGAGCCGGGCGAGGTACGACGCGCAGTGCTCGTGGATGTCGTCCAGCACGAGATGGGCGCCGGGCGCACCCACGATGAACGCGACCGGTGCCTCCCCCCAGGTCGCGTCGGGAACGCCGACGACGGCCGCCTCGCCGACGGCGGGGTGCTCGTGGAGTACGGCCTCGATCTCGCTCGGGTAGACGTTCACACCGCCCGAGATCAACATGTCCTTGGCCCGCCCGACGATGAACACGTAGCCAGCCTCGTCCATCCGGCCGAGGTCGCCCGTGCGGAGCCATCCGTCGACGATCGCCTCTGCCGTCGCGTCGGGGCGGTTGCGGTAGCCGGCCATGACCTTCTCGGTGCGGACGCAGATCTCGCCCACATCGCCGGCAGGGAGTGTCTCGCCGGCCTCGGAACGGATCTCCATCTCGACGCCGGGAACCGGACGGCCACAGGAGGCGAGCAGGCCCGGTTCGTGTGCGATCGCATGGTCGTGGTCGGCGGGGGTGAACGCCGTGAGGTTGGTGACGGCCTCGGTGAGGCCGTACCCCTGGTAGAGGCCGGCGTCGAGGTCGCGGTGGGCCCGTTCGATCAGCGGCGTCTCCGTCGGAGCGGCGCCGTAGACGATGAGGCGCAGGCTGGAGAGGTCATGATCGGCGCGTCCCGGATGGTCGAGGATCCGACGTAGCTGCACCGGGACCCACACGGCGATGGTGACCCCGTGCGTCTCGACTGCACGCAGGCAGTCCTCGACATCGAAGCGGGGGAGTACGACGTGGGTCTGGCCGTCGACCATCATCGAAGTGATCCTCGTGCCGGTGGCAGCGTGATACAGCGGCGTGGAGGAGAGGAACACGTCGGTGGTCCGGAACTCCTGCACGACGGCCATCGTCAGCCCGTTGAAGGTCAGGCCGCGTTGGGTGAGGCACACGCCCTTGGGCCGTCCCGTGGTCCCGCTGGTGTAGATCACCAGTGCCACGTCGTCCTCGTGGGCGATATCGCCGTCCCATGGTTGTGCTCGGAGGGCTTCGGCCCACTCCGGCCCGGAGGTGTCGATCAGCGGCGTCGGGTCGGCGGCGCGCCCGAGCGCTACGGCGTGGTCGTGATCGGCGATCGCGAGCACCGGGTCGGCGTCGCCCACGATGTAGGCGATCTCGGGGTCTGCGAGATGGGTGTTGACGGGAACCGCCGCGGCGCCGAGGTGTGCGACAGCGAGATAGACGTCGAAGTAGGTGAGGCCGTTGTCGGCCATCAACACGACACGATCGCCGCGCCCCACGCCCCGGGACGCCATTGCCCCGGCCACGCGACGGACCCTGTCGGCGAGGGCTCGGTAGGTCAACGACGCGCCGTCGACCACGGCGACGGCGGTGCGATTCGCATGGAGAACTGCGTTGCGTTCGAGAAGGTCGATGACGCGCACCACAGACTCCCTTCGTGTCGATATCAGGGCGTATGGTTGCACACGATTCCGACTGGAGAGGCAACGATGGATCTGGACTACGTGAAGGTCACCGTTCACGACGGCATCGCCGAGGTCGTGTTGAACCGGCCGCCGGTCAACGCGATCAACCAGCCGATGTACGACGAGATCAACCGGGTCTTCGCCCACATCGACGACTTCGGCGATGTCGTGGTCGCGATCCTGCGCGGGGAGGGCAAGCACTTCTGCGGCGGAAACGACCTCGACGAGTTCGCCACGTTGACGCCCGAGAACTCACCGGAACGGATGTGGCACGTCCGCGAGGCGTTCTGGGCGGTGTACGACTGCGCGGTACCGGTCGTCTCGGCGGTGCGGGGCGTGGCGATCGGCTCGGGACTGTGCCTCGCCGCGTCGGCCGACGTCATCGTCGCGAGCGAGACGGCGCGGTTCGGTCTGCCGGAGATCACCGTCGGGGTCATGGGAGGAGCGCGTCACGCGGCGCGTCTCGCACCCCACATGGTGGTGCGCCGCCTCTTCTTCAGCGGTGAACCCGTGCCGGTCGCACAACTCGAGCCCTACGGGGCCATCACAGCGATCGTGGCGGACGACGAACTCGAGGACGAGGCACGTCGACGGGCCGCGGCGATCGCGCGGCACAGTCCGATCGCGCTGCGCTACGCCAAGAAGGCTCTCAACGAGACCGAGTACATGGATCTGAAGCTCGGCTACGAGCGGGAGCAGTCCTTCACGCACGTGATGTCGGGCACCGCGGACTCCAAGGAGGCGGTTGCCGCCTTCTTCGAGAAGCGTCCACCGGTCTACAAGGGGCGTTGAACCCCGGCGGGATTCGACATCGTCGAAGCGGGATAGAAAGGATCACGATCAGCAACCCCTTCCCCGAGGAGTAATTCGTGCCCTACCGCGTTGTCTGTGCACTGCTCGTCCTTTTTGCACTCCTTGCCGCATCCTGCGGCGGTGGCTCTCCGGAGGAACAACTCGTCGGATCACTGTCTGACGGCGACATCGAGATCGATGAGAACGACGGAGGCGTCTCCTTCGGCTTCGACGACGGTGAGGGGACCATGGGGGAGAATCTCGACACGCCGGGCTGGGTCCCCGAGGGCTTCCCCCTACCCGAGGGGCTGAGTATCCAGCTCGCAGTGGACGAGGACGGTGTCCAGACGATTCTCGGTCGACTCGACGGCGACACCGCTCCCGACGGATATCGCGGGGCCGTGTTGAGCTGGCTCGACGCGAACGGCTACGAGGTCCTCGACGACATCACGTCAGGCCTCGGCGAAGGAGGTTTCCGCCTCTCTGCTGTCGACGGTGCCGGCCGGGTGATCGACCTCGACGCCGCTCGGGGGGCTTTCGAGTTGCAGCAGAGCATGCGTGACGTGACCTTCGACCGTCAGGACGCCGCCGAGACGGTGGAGTCCTCCGGGGTCGCGACCGTCACCTTCGACGGCGAGACCCAGACCGCGCAGGGCGAATGTCGGATCCAGGGCGCCGACTACTCCTTCGAGGCGTTCGGCGAGGACGGTGGCCCAACGGTGACACTGGAGGTCTTCACACTGGGTGATCCGACGACGGGTTCGGGCTTCGTGCAGTTCATCGGCGACGAGATCCGCCAGTACGCCGTCACGCTCACGTCGCCTGCCGCCGCGGATGCCGTGGTCTCCGCCGACCAGATGTCATTCGGCATCTCCGGCGGGTGGTCGAACGCGTTGGACTTCTCGCCTGTCGAGGGCTCCGTCTCGGTCGACTGTGGTGGCTGAGCAACGCTCGACCGGGGCGCTCGACGAGGGTGAACCAGGTGATCGCTTCGAGGTGCTCTCCGGGCTGGAAGGGGCGCTGACGTTGCGTACGGCGTCGAACCCGAGCCTTCGCTACAATAACCTGGATCTAGTCGTATGAATCGAACAGACCGACGCGATCGGCGCTGTCATAGGGGGAACCATGAGGAAGAAATCAGTCCTGAGGATGCTGGCGTTGCTGGCGGTGTTGGCGATGCTCGCCGCAGCGTGTGGTGACGATGACGACACGTCGGCGGGCGGTGACGACGGTGGGGCGTCCGACGACGGTGGGGCGTCCGACGACAGTGCGGCCTCAGATGACGGCGGCGACGACGGCGCGATGGAGGTGCCGTCCAACCCCGACGAGGGCGTGACCGATGACACGATCACCGTCGGTTGGATGGGCGATCTCACCGGCCCGACGGCGTCGTCACAGGTGTCGGCGAACTCCGGCACCGATTCCTATTTCACGTGCCTCAACGAGCGTGGGGGCCTGTTCGGCCGCCAGATCGAGTACCTGGCCGAGGACGACCAGTATTCCGCTGAGGCCGCAACGGTGAACTTCGCCAAGCTCACCGGGGACGACCACGTGCTCGCCCTCTTCGGGCTCAACGGCTCGCATATCGCGACGCAGCTCACACCCCAGGTCGAGGAGCTGAACCTGCCGGTGATCGGGATCCTGCAGACCATCGATATCCAGGTCTCCAGCCCGCAATTCTTCAACACCCTTGCGCACTACGGCGACATGGCCGACATGGCGATGGTGCAGATCGCCGCGGACCTCGGCAGCGTGGAAGACGCCGTCGTCGCAGGCATCAGCCTCGAGGTGCCATCGGGTCAGGAGTATCAGGCCTACATCCAACAGGAGGTCGAGGAGCGCGGCGGTACGTACACGAAGGCGCTCTTCATGGCACCGGGCGCCACCGAGGTGACCGCCCAGATGCTCGAACTGCAGCAGCTCGTCGACGAGGAGGGCGTCAACTACGTCACCCTCCACGGTTCCGCGGCTTCGGCACTCGTCGCTCTCCAGGGCATGTCCGACGCGGGTCTCACCGAGCTCCCCGTCGTGGGCAATCAGGGTGTGGCCATCCCGACGGTCTTCAGTGAAGGTCCTGCTGACGTCGTGGACCAGGTCTACGGCGCCCACTCGTTCCTGCCGCCCACCGTCGAGAGCCCCCAGTCCGCGGAGATGGCACGCTGTGCCGAGCTGGCCGGTCACACCGACGCCCTCAAGGACATCATCTTCACTCAGGGCTGGGTCGCCGCGATGGTCTTCGAAGAGGCGGCGACCCGTGCGGTCGACGCGACCGGCGAGCTCACACGCGCCGGGCTGACCGATGCCCTTCACGGTACGTTCGACCCCCAGGGTCTGACGTGTCCTATCGACTGGACCAACAGCCAGCACAGCCCGTGCGCGGCGGCGTTCACCGCATCGCCGGACTCCGAGGGTCTCGTGCCGGCGCACCCCTTCGAGTTCTACTCGGACGCACTCGACGGCGAGTACGGCATCGAGTACTGAGCCACCTGGTCGACTGAGCCTGGTCGCCGCACCCGATGGTGCCGGCGGCCAGGCTCAGCTCCCACCGACGATGACGGCGACCGAGGCGACACCGATCGGGTTCGTGTCGCACCGGTCCTGGAGCCCGGCCACGTCGATGTCGGCCGGTACGGGTCCCGGCAGGGCGCACAACACGAACTGCACCCGGTGGCCGGTTGTCGACACACCCGCCCAGGTGGTGACGCCATCCGGACGCTCCACCTCGAACGCCCCGGCGGGGAGCGCTCCTGTGCGAATGCCGGCGCTCCTCGGGGGCAGCCCCGCCACCGCCCAGCGCACCCGCTCATCAGGCGCGGCGTCGGCGTCGCGGGCGATGAGGGCCAACTCGGCGGTCCCGGCCGGAATGTGTGTCCACACGATGTCCGGTGGCTCGCCGTCGACGCCGGTAAGCCCCGGGTCGACGACGTCGCCGGGTTGGAAGGCGACCCCGCGGATCGCCATCCCGCCGGGGCCGTCCGCGAGGTTCGCAACGACGCCGACCGTCGGAACCGGCGTCACGGTCCCGTCCGGTGTGGTCAGCTCGCGCCCTGAGGTCCCACATGAGGTCGCCATCATGATCACCACGGCGCATGTGACCACGACGGGACGGATCGACCTCACCCCCGGGAGGGTAGGAGGCGGTGCCGTGCGCGGGGCGGCGCGGCCGATGCGACACACTGGTCGGCCGATCCCCCATGGCACGACTGCGACGACATGACGACGATCGCGCCGAGGCGCGCAGTCTCTCCGAACGCCTCGGCGGTTCGGAGGCGACGGAGAGCTTCGTCGCGCTCGGGCTCCTGGCTGTCACCGCCGTGGTCGCCGGGGTCGTCCTCGGGCAGAGCACCGGAGAACTCGAGGAGCTCCCCGGACTCCTGTTGATGGTCCCAGCCGCCATCGCGTTGCGGGGCAACATCTTCGGTGCGCTCGGTTCGCGACTCGGCACGGCGATCCATGCCGGCACCTACCGGCTCTCGCTGCGCCCGGGAACCGTCGTGGGTGAGAACGTCATCGCGTCGATGGTCCTCACGCTGCTGCTGTCGTTCGTGCTCGCGATCCTCGCCAAGGCCACCGCAGTCGGTTTCAACGTCGAGAGTTCGATCTCGATCGACGAGTTCGCCGTCATCAGCGTGGTCGGGGGTCTGCTTGCGTCGCTGTTCGTCGTCGTCATCGCTCTGGGGCTGGCTGCGGGCTCGGTTCGTTTCGGCTGGAATCCCGACAATGTGACGGCCCCGCTCGTCACCGCGGCTGGCGACGCGATCACCCTTCCGGCGCTGCTCGTCGCCGTGCCACTGGTGAACCACAGCGGTCTCGCACCCACTTTGGCTGCGCTGCTCGGTGCGATCACCGTCGTCGGGCTGGTCGTCACGCTCCGGCTGCGTCGCCCGTCGATCCACCAGATCATGCGTGAGTCGATCCCCGTTCTCGCGGTGGCGATCGTTCTGGACCTGGTCGCCGGGGTGACCGTCGAGAAGCAGCGCGAGGATCTCGCCGCACTGCCGGTGCTGCTCGTGCTGCTACCCGGGTACCTGGCGGCGGCCGGCGCTCTGGGCGGGATCTTGTCCAGTCGGCTCTCCTCGAAACTCCACCTGGGCCTCACCAGGGCGGGCGCCGTCCCCGATCGCGGTGCACGGGTGGATCTGCGGACCACCTTGCTTCTGGCCCTGCCCGTCTACCTGCTGGTCGCGTTGTTGTCCTCGGGCGCGGGGCAACTCACCGATCTCAGCGGGCCGGGCCTCGCCGACCTCCTGGCGGTGACTCTCGTCGGCGGACTCGTCGCGACCGTCGTCGTGATGGTGGTCGCCTACTACGGGACGATGTTCGCGGTCCGGTTCAACCTCGATCCCGACACTTACGGGATCCCGCTGGTGACGTCGACTCTCGATCTCGTCGGTGCATTCACGCTCGTATTCGCGCTCGAAGCCTTCGACGTGCTGCCATGACTAACCTCACAGGGACCTGATGGACGACAGACCACGCAATCTCCGCACGATGCTCTCCGAGGCGAAGGACCGCTCGGAGCTGATGGTGGACCTCGCCTACGCGGCGCTCTTCTTCGGCGACCCCGACATGGCCGAGGAGGTCGGCGAGCTCGAGGAGGACATGAACGAGCTCGTCCACGACATGCGCGCCATCTGTGTGATGGCGGTGCGCCATCCCCGTGACGCGGACGGCATGTCGTCGGTCCTGCAGGTCGTCTCCGCGGTCGAGCGCATCGCCAACGACGCGGTCGACATCGCCCGTATCGTCACGCACGAGATCGGGATTCCCGCCGAACTGGTGGCCGATCTCTCCGGAGCAGAGGAGGTCTCGCACCGGGTTCTCGTGCGAGAAGGCTCGCACATGGCCAACATGCCTATCTCGGCGCTCGAGTTGCCGGTGCAGACCGGCATGCGCATCGTCGCCGTGAAGCGTGACCGTGACTGGATCACCGACATCGACGGCGACGTCATCCTCGTCTCGGGAGACGCCCTGTTCCTACGGGGCGCACCGGAGGGGATCGTGCGCCTCCGCGAGCTTGCCGCGGCGGACCCGTGGCAGCCCGCCGAACCGCCCGAGGACCCGTGGCTGTCCGACCTGGATCGGGCCGTCGACGTCCTCGTCGAGATGAAGAACCTCTCGGAGGTGGCCGTGGGGCTCGCCTACTCGGCGCTCGTGCTCGGCGATCGGGGTCTCGCCGCCGAGGTCGAGCACCTCGAGAGCCGTCTCGACCAGATGAACGACCGCCTCGAACTATGGGTCCTGCGGGCGGCATCGGAGGCGATCGATCCTTCACCCCTGCGGGGACTGCTTCACCTGGCCAATGCGGCCGAGGACATCGGTGATCAGGCCAAGCAGATGGTCTGGCTCATCGCGGAGGGCGAGGAGATCCATCCGATCCTCGAGATCGCCCTGGGCGACTCCGACGAGGTGGTGATGATGGTCGAGGTCTGCGTCGGCTCCACCGCCGAGGGGGCGACCCTGGCGGAGCTCGCCCTCAACATCGAGCCGGGCTTCACGGTGCTCGCCATCCGTGCCGGTGAGCGGTACGCCTACAGGCCACGCGGCGGCCGTGCTCTCGAAGCGGGCGACGAGGTGATCGCCAGCGGGCCGGAGGAAGGGCGTGAGGCGTTGGCCCATCTGTTCGGATGGGTGTTCGAGCGCGATGAGGAGACGGGTGAGCACGTCCTCGTCCCCGCGGCCGATGTACCGGCCTGAGGGCGTGACCGGCTACTCGATCTGACGAGGCCGGTGCGTCGGCCGATAGCGTTCGTGTAATGGCCGACCGTCCCTGTCTGATGACGATCCACGCCCATCCCGATGACGAGGCCTCGAAGGGGTCCGCCACCGTCGCCCGCTACACCGATCAGGGTGCACGCGCTGTCCTCGTGTGCTGCACCGGAGGCGAGGAGGGTGACATCCTCAATCCCGCCCTGGACCGCCCTGAGATACGAGCGGATCTGGTCGAGGTGCGGCGTCGCGAGCTCGCCGAGGCGACGCGGATCATCGGCTACGACGCAACCCACCTCCTCGGCTACCGCGACTCGGGCATGCCCGACAGCGAGGCCAACGCCCGCAGCGACGCCTTCGCCAATGCTGACATCGACGAGGCGGTGGGTCGCCTGGTCCGCATCATCCGTGCAGAGCGCCCGCACGTGATCGTCACCTACAGCGACAACCAGCTGGGCTACCTGCATCCCGACCATCTGCGGGTGTACGACGTCACCGCCCCTGCCTGGGAGAAGGCCGGCGACCCGGAGGCCTATCCGGAGGCCGGCGAGCCCTGGACGCCGAGCAAGCTCTACTTCACCACGTGGTCGAAGACCCGGGTGGTGGCGACACACCAGAAGTTCGGCGAGCTGGGTCTCGAATCGCCCTACGACGACGACTGGTTCGAGCGTGAGTGGGACGACCACCGCATCACGACGCGGGTGGAGATCGGCCCGTGGTATGACCGTCGCGTGGGTGCGCTGCGCGCCCATGCGACCCAGGTGGATCCCGCCTCGCCGTTCTGGTTCGGTCTACCCGACGACGTCGCCCGGGGCGTGTACCCGTTCGACGACTACATCCTCGCCGACAGCCGCGTTCCCACGACGACACCCGAAGACGACCTCTTCGCAGGCATCGGAGGTCTCGAGCCGCTCGCGGCGGTCGAGGCCGTTCTCACCCGCTGACATGGCGTCGATCGGCACACCCGAGTGGTTGGAGGCATGCCTGGCGGCTGCCGGAGGCCACGATCTCGGCGACGGACCGTCGCTGACGGTGCAGTTCGAGGTGGCGGGATCTCCCGACGGAAAGGTCCGTTGGTGGGCGACACTCGCCGACGGGACGCCCACTGCCGCCGACACGGGTAAGGCCGATGCGCCTGATGTCACGGTGGAGGCGAAGTGGCCCGACTTCGAGCGGGTGTTGCGGGGCGAACTCGCCGCTGACCTCGCCTTCATGCAGGGGCGCCTCAAAGTCGACGGCGCGTACGAGACGTTCATTTTCGAGCAGCGGGCCTGGCTCTCGTCCGAACCCGTCGGCGATCTCGTCGACGGGATCGCCGCTCTGACCGACTGAGTCGTCGGCTCAACCCGCGGGGGTGAACACCCCCTCGAGGTGCCAGACTCCGGTGAAACCGCCGAAGGCTCCACCCTCGATCCCGCTCGTCCACTCGAGGACGAACTCGCCCGTTTCGGGGTCGATCGTTCCCGAAGGGTCGGTCGTGATGCCGCTGTCGGAGGGGGTCGCCGCCGGGGCGCCCTGATTGAATGCCATTCCGCCGTAGTAGGCGGTGAAGGCACCGGTCGAGCCCGTGAGAGACCCGTCGGTCGCGGTCAAGGTCACCGGGTCCAGCGTTGGGTCGGTGCCGACGGCGAAGTCGACGCCGAAGAAGGTGACCGGGGCCACAATTGCCGCGGCGAGACCGTTCCCACGCTCGTCGAAGGCAGGATCGGGAGCAGGTTGGTGCGCTCCCGTCGTGAGGCCGCCATCAGTACCCGGGGTCAGAAGCGAGTAGGTCGAGTCGTCGCAGGCGCTGTCGAAATTCTCGATGAAGGGACCGTCCAGGAGCGAGCCCTGAGGCTGGACCATGCGGAACCACGACCCGGACACGCCCGTGGCGTCGCAGGTACCGGCTGTGATTGTGAAGGTGCCGGTCAGGTCGCCTTCGAAACCTGCGGGAGGCTCTGCGGTGGGCTCAGGCGTCGCATCGTCGGGGGTCGCGGTGGTGGTCGTGGTTCCGGTGTCGTCGGCGCCATCAGAGGCGTCGTCGTCGTCACCTCCACACGCGGCCGCGACCAACGAGAACACGGCAAGTAGGGCGAGCAGGAATCGAACCGATCGTGAGGATGTCATTTCAGGATCCTTGGTGGAGGGCTGGTGAGATCTCGTGCCGGGCTACCGGCGGTCTGGAGTGCCTCGGGCCGGGGTACCCCCGCCGGCCATCGACGGGGCGCCCGAGTCGGCGATCTCCGAGGATCGGGGCTCGGACCCTTCGGCGGTGGATGCCGGTATGGCGGGTCCGGACGGGGACATGTCCACGTGGTTGTCTCTCGGTGCGAGGGCGACCGATGCGAGGATCACCGTCACGACACCGGGGATGACGAAGAACCACGGGAAGAGCGAGAACGGGGGTAGGGCCTCGACGCCTTCGAACTCGGTGATGTTGTCGTTCATGGTCGCGATCATCGGCGAGAAGTCGTTCACGATCGTCGGCCAGTCCTGTGACATCTGGACGATGCTCGGATACCGCTGAGCGGCGTCGATGCCGCCGGCTTCCTCGGCCAGGGGTAGGGCGACGACCCGGAGTTGGCCCTCTGCAGCTCCCATGGTCACGAAGTGGCCCTGCACCCCGGACACCCGCTCGGGTGTCATCATCGGGCCGAAGTCGTCGATCATCTCCGCGCCGAGTGGCGCGCGTTCGAACATCTGAAAGGCGAAGGGCGCAGCTACCAGGCCGAGACCGACCACGCCGATCGTGGCGACGAGAAGTCGAGTTGCGCTGTCGTGTCGCCGACGGATGAGGACCACGCCCGCGGTCCCGATCAGAAGGACGCCCGGCGCGAGGAAGAACCAGGGGAACATTTTGAACGGTGGGAGCGCCACGACGGCGTCGTAGTTGTCGAGGTTCCGTTCCATCCGGTCGACGAGGTCGGTCATGTCGTCGTCGATCGCCGGCCACGTCTCGTTGAAGGTGACGAGAGCCGCCAGGTTCTCGCGCTGCTCAGCCGCGTCCAGAGCCTCCCAGCGTTCGAGGTCGGAGCGCAGACCGTCGACCGACTCGGCCTCAGCGGCATCGATCTCGTCGAGGTAGCCGCGGAACTTCGCCACCTCGTCGACGGTCATGTAGGGCGCGAACTCGTCGATCATCTCTCCGCCGCCGGGGGCCCGATCGAACATCTCGAAGGCGAACGGTGCGATGACGAGACCGGCGCCGAGAGCGACGACCACCCACATGCACGCCAGGCGACGGGACATGGGGCACTCCCTCCTCGTGAACGCGCTGGACTTCTGTCCAGATCATCCGCTTGCGAGGCCTGAGCCGCAATGGGACAAAGTCCCGCGCGTCCGGCGGCGAGGTTCCGGTATCAGCCGGTGAGTTGTGCGGCCCGTAGTTCCCTGTAGCCGATGGGCCGAGCGCCCGCCGCGGTGATCGCCGCAGCGGTGGTCGGTGCGCTGAGTACTTCGTTCTGGGCGACGCCGGTGGCCCAGTCCGGATCGGCGGCGCGGGCCTCGGGCGTGTCGGCGGAGGGAGCGAAGACGATCTCGGTCACGCCCGGAGCCAAAGCGCCAAGCGCCCGCTCGAGCGTGACCGCGGGGTCGCCACCGGACACGTGGATGACGTGGTCCGGACTCACGATGCCCTCTTCGGCGGCGAGGCGACGGAACGGGAACCCGTACCGGGCCTCCGCCGCCGCGTCGCCGAGGCGGATGGGGAGGCGGAAGTCGATGGCGAGTTCGAGGAAGACGTCGAAGAACTCCGGCCTCGCTTCGAGAACCCCCTGGTGCGCGTCGAGGTGATCGACGTCGAACCCCCAGAGGATGGCCCGTTCTATCTGGGCCCTGCACTCGCGGCGGACCTCGTCGAGGTCGGCGTGGTCCCAGAGATCTGCGACGGTGCGGGGAAACCCGCCGTCGCCGTCGAGGAGCGATGGTGCCTGGGTGATCGGCCCCCAGCGGTAGGTCTCGAGCGGTGACGTCAGGATCAGATGGACCCCCACGTCCTCGCCCCGGTAGGTGGACGCGGCCTCGCGTGCCCACGGGCACGGCACGGCGAGGGACGCAGTGGTCGCCGCTCCCGACCTGAGCGCCTCGTAGGCGGCGCTGTTCGCGGCGTGGGTCCAGCCGAGGTTCTCGCAGGAGACGATGACGAGACGATCGTCGGGTCCGTAGCCGAGGCGGTCGGCGAGCGAGGTCACCGTGCGAGGTTATCCGTCTGCCCCGGTCCGGGACTCAGGAATCGACCAGGTCGTCGGGGCCGTCGCAGGCCCGCCAGAGCCCCAGGCCGGCTCTGTCCGCCTCGGCCGCAGCTGCGCCGAAGAGGCCGGAGAAGGTCGAGTTGGGCTCGATTGTCATCTGGCCCGCCAGGCCGTTCTCGATGATCGACAGGTTGACGAAGAGGCCGTCGTCGGCGCGGTAGACGTAGCCGAGAAGCCGATCGAAGCGGTCGCGCAACTCGGCGTCGAAGGTGACGAGAACCGCGGATCCCTCCGGGATGAGCCCCCGGGTGAACGCCGATGCCTCGTCTCCGAAGCATTCGGTCGGTTGGAAGCCACCGGACGGCTCAGGGGTGTCGATGCCGATGAGCCGCACGGACTCGGTGGCCTCGCCGAAGTCGATCCGCACGGTGTCTCCGTCGATGACGTCCACCACCGTCCCGGGTAGCGCGTCGGCGGGAGGTCCGGGATTCGATTCGCCCGGAGACTGCGATGTCGTCTCAGTCGGCGCAGGTGCGTCGGTCACGTTCTGCAGCGGCGTCTGCGTGGCCTGAGCTCCGGGTTCGGTCGACGTCCCGCACGCGGTCATGACGAGCGCGAGCGCGCCGAGGATCGTCGTCAGCCACCGCCACGACGGACGGCGAAGCCCGGCGCGCCGCAGTGTTCTGCTCACGCCGCAGGGTTCGCCGCGACGGTCGCTTCATGGCGCCGGGCGGCCCGGAGGGCCTCGCGGGCCTCCCGCAGACCTTCACGGCCGATCGCGCGGGTCGTCTCGTCGATGCGCCACGGAGCCCGGTTGGGCGTCTCGGGGGACTCGATCAACACGAGCTGTGTCTTCTTCATGCCTTCATCCTGACGGGAGGGTGTGACAGTCGCCCAGGGACCCCGGTCATCGCCGGCTGTTCGACATGGACAACACCCACGGGCGGCGATTTCCTCCCGAGTCGCCGAACTGGCAACCTCATCCGTGTGCAAGACCGACTCGGCCTCACGATTCCTCTGGACGGGCCCCTGCCTGCTCAGCGAAGCCTGATCGGCGAGCTCGCCGGTCTCGGCTACACCGACGTGTGGTCGGCGGAGGCCTCCGCCACCGACGCCTTCACGCCACTGGCCCTCGCCGGGCAGTGGTCCGACGACCTCCGGCTCGGAACCGCCATCATCCCGGCGTTCACGCGGGGGCCGGCGCTGATCGCACAGAGCATCGCCTCACTCGAGGCATCCGCTCCCGGTCGGATGGTCGTCGGCATCGGCGCCTCTTCGCAGGTGATCGTCGAGAACTGGAACGCTGTCGCGTTCGAGCGGCCGCTGTCGAGGGTTCGTGATCTCGTCGGGTTCCTACGGGAGGCGTTGGCTGGGGAACGGGTCGACTTCGCCGGTGACACCTTCGAGGTCCGAGGCTTCCGCCTCGGCATCCCCATGACCCGGCGCATTCCGATCCTGGTGGCGGCACTTCGCCCCCGGATGCTCGAACTCGCGGGTTCGGTGGGCGATGGTCCGATTCTCAACTGGCTCTCCGCCGCCGATGCCCGCCGTTGTGCCGGGATCGCCCGCGACGCCGGTGGCGACGACATCGAGGTGGTCGCCCGCATCTTCGTGTGCCCGACGACGGACCGCGAGGCTGTGGTTGCGGGCGCGCGCAGAATGATCGCCGCGTACCTCAACGTCGGGGTCTACCGCGCCTATCACGAGTGGCTGGGCCGTGGGGAGGCTCTCGGTGCGCACTGGGAGCGGTGGGACGCGGGGGACCGGCGCGGATCACTCGACGAGATCCCCGAGTCCGTGGTCGACGACCTGTTCGTCACGGGGACGCCCGATCAGTGTCGGGCCGGGGTCCGCGCCTATGTCGAAGCGGGCGTCACCACCCCGGTGATCGCGCTCATGCCCTTCGGTGGGCTCGACCCGACCGAAGCCGTGCGGGCGCTCGCCCCGACCGCCTAGAGCCGGCCCCGAGCCTTCAACCGCCGTCCGCGCCGATTGCGAATGCCGCCTCGAGGTGAGCGGCCGCAGCCGGTAGCTGCTGGTGGGCGTTGAGCCCGCTCGTCGAGCCCATTACGTAGACCGGACGGCCGCCGAGTCGATCATCTTGCAGTCCGACCGAAGCGCGCCTGTCCACTGCCAGGCGCCAACCCTCCAGGCCGACCATGCAGACCACCCCCGGCGACAGCCAGGTCACCAGGCGTTCGAGTCGCTCGAAACCCTCGACGTACTCGTCGCGGGCCAGTTCCGCCGAACGTGGAGTCGCTCGCTTGACGGCGTCGGTCATCCCGATCCCGTGGTCCACGAGCGTGGCGATCGTGTCCCGGGCGACGGTCACGAGTCCGGCTTCGATCATCGCGGGCCAGAAGCGGTTGCCGGGGCGGGCGAACCCCGCACCCGCGTCGGCGGAGTAGACACTCGGATTCAGGCCAACCACGAGCATCGTCATGTCGGCGGCGACGGTGTCGGGGAGGGTGCGGAGCCGAATGAGATGGCACCCGCCCGCGTCGTCGCCGACGGGATCGTCGCAACCGTCGGCTCGGAACCCGCCTCCGGTGATGAGGTCGCCACGCGTGAACCCGGAGGCCGCGACGTCATGGTCGAGCCCTTCCGGAAAGGTGACGTGTAGGCGGTCGCCGACGTCGGTCGCCCGGTGCAGCCGCGCGAGCGCCAGCGGAAGGTCGTCGGCTCGGTGGTCCGATAGGTCGGTCAGGGTCATGCCGGGTGGTCGTGGCGGTGGTGGACAACTCGCGCACGACAGTGGGATCTGCCCGGCTACGGTAGCCACCACGCCGGGATGTACCCTCGCCCACAGGGGCCCCGACCGACCGGGACAACCCGTGAGGAGCGAGATGACCGAGACACCGACCGTCGACAGCGTTCGAGAGGCGATTGCCGTGATCGACACCAACCTCGGCGTGTTCGGTTCACGTGATCTCGTGGCGGCGTCCGAGGTGTCCGACCTGCTCCTCGACATCCGCCTTCTGCTCGCAGCGTCTGCGGAGAAGCAGCCTCTCGAGGCCTGAGGCCACGCGGGTTCGATCTGATCAGCGCAGTGGCGCGAATCTGCGGACCAGCGCAGCGAGGGCGATGCCGGTCGCGACACCTCCGATGACATCTGACGCGTGGTGAATCCTCACGTGTACGCGACTCGCCGCCACGACGGCCGCTGCCGGCCATGTGAACGCGCGGGGTACACCTGCATCAGCGAGGAGTTCCGCCGCGAGCGTCGCGCTCGAGGCGTGTCCGGACGGGAAGCTCGTGGTGCGCGGGATCCGCAGGTACAGCGGACGGGGGGCGTCGGGGACGGGTCGCTCGCGTCGCGTCAGTGACTTGAGGACACCGTTGACGATCGCCGACTCGGCGCCGAGGGCGATCGCGGTGCGTATGGCGGCTGTCTCCGCGCGACCCCCCCTCAGGGCGTTGACGGCTCCGACGGTGTGCCAGATGAGGCTGTGGTCGGCGACGTTGGCAGCGGTGTAGAAGAGTCGGTCGGCGCCGCGCCGGCCGCGCAGGTTGCGCGCGAACCAGTCATCCACCGCGCTGTCGAAGGTCTCGACGGCGGAGCGGATCCTCTTCGAGTTCAGCATCGGCGCGCGGCCGCTCGGTGTCGGTGCGGACACGACGTCACGCTAACCGGGTCGCCGACCGACACCCCCGTGCCTGATGACCCCCCGGGGTCGCCACCGGTCGGGCTACCGTCGTCGCCGTGGAAGGCCCCGCCGGCGACGACGAGATCATCATGGCGAACGACTCCTTCTACGAAGCGTTCGAGGCCGCTGACATGGCCGCGATGGCGGAGGTCTGGGAACAGTCCGAGGCGGTGGCGTGCACCCATCCGGGGTGGCCGACGCGTCATGGCTGGAAGGCGGTCGCCGCGTCGTGGGAGTCCATCTTCTCGGGTGGCGATCCGCTCCAGTTCATCCTGACCGACACGCGAGTGCGCCGCCACGGTGACACCGCCTGGGTCACCGGCGACGAGAACCTCGTGTCGGCGGAGGGTCCGGGCGGGACCGTGGCTGCTCTGAACATCTTCGAGAGGCGCGCTGGTTCGTGGCTGATGGTGGCCCACCACGGATCCCCGGTCATGCGCCGCTGAGCGATCTGCCGTTCAGCCGCCCTTGCCGAGCCTCTCGGCGACGGCAGCCACCTCTTCGAAGGCCGAGCCGTAGGTCTCGAAGTCGGTCGTGTCCCGGATGGCCTCGAGGTTCTCCGCCATCGCCTCTGCGGTGATCTCATCGAGGACGACACCCTTCGTGAGGCCGACGAAGGCCCGTGCGACCCGACCGCCTCCCACCGAGTACACCTCGCCGGTGACCTCGCAGTCCTCGTGGCACAGGTAGGCCGCGATCGGGCTCACCTTGGCCGGGTCGAACAGTTCCTTGATGTCGTCGCCGAACAGTTCCTCGGTCATGCGGGTGGTGGCGATGGGTGCGAGGGCGTTCGCCTTGATGTTGTACTTCGCTCCCTCGAGGGCCAGCACATGGGTCAGGCCGACGAGACCGAGCTTGGCCGCCCCGTAGTTGGCCTGCCCGAAGTTTCCGAACAGGCCCGCGTTGGATGCGGTGGAGAGGACACGGCCGTAGTTCTGCTCGCGGAAGTGCGTCCACGCCGGCCGCGTGACGTTGAAAGCTCCCTCGAGGTGCACCGCGATGACGGCACCGACCATGGCTGCGTCCATGTTGTGGAACGACTTGTCCCGCAGGATCCCGGCGTTGTTGACGATCACATCGATCCGTCCGAAGGCGTCCAGCGCCGTCTGGACGATGGCCTCGCCACCTTCGGCGTCCGCCACGCTGTCCGTGTTGGCGACGGCCTCCCCGTCAGCGGCGACGATCTCCTCGACGACGGCCTGCGCCGGACCGACCGACGAACCTTCCTCGCGAAGGGGAGCGCCGATGTCGTTGACGACGACCTTCGCCCCACGTCGAGCGAACTCGAGGGCGTGCGCCCGCCCGAGGCCACCGCCGGCACCGGTGACGATGACGACCCTTCCGTCGAAGCTGAGAGGATTCACGTGGTCTCCTTTGACCGCTCGCGTGCGCCGGGAGCTTAGGACGGTAGGCGAGCGCGGCCCAAGGTGCGGCTGCGCCGGGAGCTCAGGACGGCAGGGGAGCGGGGCCCGGGGTGCGGTAGGCGCCGGGCGCGGTGAAGAGCTCGCGGTGCCACCGCGTCGGCGTGAAGACGACGGCCCGGGGGTAGTCCTCGAGGAGCCATCTTGCGAAGTTACGACGGGTCCAGTCGGTCATCCCCGAGGCCCGCGCGGCGCCCCGCACCCCCAGTTCGGTCCGCATCAGGCGGCCCAGCCACTTCGCGATGAGGAAGTCCGGCAGCAGGGACCGTCGTACGGCTGCTTCGTAGCGGTGCGTGGCGTCGGCCGGATCTCCTGGTCCGGCTGCCGCGACGGCCCGGGCGGCCAGCGTCCCCGTGAGCAGCGCCTGGGCGATGCCCTCACCGGTCATCGGGTCGGTGGCGGCGGCCGCGTCCCCGACGAACAGCACGCGGTCGGCTGTGAGTTCCATTCCGTCGAGGCGCGCCGGTATCGGCCACGCCCGGTGGGGGCCGTCGGGGGTCGCATCCGGGCCGAGGACCCGCGCGATGTGGGGTCGGGACAGGAGCTCGGGCCACAACTCCTTCATCTCGCGGGTGGCGTTGCAGTCCCGGTGGATGCCGAAACCGACGTTGGCTCGGCCCCCCGACTCCGGGAACGCCCAGACGTAGCCCGGGAGGATCTCCGGTTCGAACCAGACCCACAGGCCCCGTGCCAGCTCGTCTGACACGTTCGAGTAGTACTGCCGGAAGGCGTGGAACTCGCCCCGGTAGGTGCGGTCACCCAGGCCCAGCATCTTGCGGGTCGGCGACCACATTCCGTCAGCGCCGATGACGTAGCGGGCCTGGACCGACCGTCCGTCGCCGAGGGTCGCGGTCATCCGGTCGTCTCCGGTGCCGAGTCCCGTGACAGCGACCCCTTCGATCACGTCGGCGCCCATCTCCCGGGCACGGTCCAGGATGGCGACGTCGAGTTCGTCGCGACGCACGACCGCGCCGAACATGCCGTCGCGAGGCAGGGGATAGCTGACCTGGCGACCGCTGGTCGTCCGCACGCTCACCTGGTCGACGGTGAAGAACGACGACATGGGCCTCGGATCGACGCCGAGTTCCTCGAGACGCCGGAGTGCGTCGGCTGTCAGGCCGTCGCCGCAGAACTTGTCGCGCGGAAAGGTGGACTTGTCGACGATCGTGGCGCGCAGGCCCAACCGGCGGGCTTCGATCGCACATGCTGAGCCCGCGGGGCCGCCGCCGACGATCAGCACGTCGCTGGTGAGGGTGTTGGCTGGCATCGTGGTCAATCGTCGCAGGCGCCCAGCGCCCGGGCGTAGCCGAGCCTGAGGCAATCGACGAGTTCGTCCGGGTCGTCGACCGCAGCGGTGTCCGCCACGACACCGATGGCCACGTCGTCGCAGTAGCTGAGTAGCGAGACGTTGACCGCCGCCCCGGTCAGGGGACCGAACGGGTACTGGGCCACGAGGCGGCTCCCGCAGAACCACACGGGTAGCGGGGACCCCGGCAGATTCGAGGCGACGAAGTCGGTGCCGTCCACCATCCGTCCGAACAGCGGCAACAGGGCGGCGCGGGGTAGACGAGACGCGATGCCCGCCGCGGGTTCGACCAGACCGATCGCCGGCTCGCGCCGGGCGGCCGCCACCAGTGCGTGCACGATCTCGAGGTGGGCAGCGGCGCTGTCCGCGCCGAGGGGGATCTCGAAACGAAGCGGGACGAACCGGTTCGTCTCCACGTCGTCGTCGGGGCCGCGTGTGCTGATCGGCATCGCCATGCGGAGTCGTTCGGTCGGTAGCCCCGCACGTTCGTGCAGAATCTGCATTCCGGCGCACGTGCCGCTGACGAACACGTCGTTGAGCTTCACCCCGGCGGCCGAAGCCGTGGCCTTCATGGTCTCGAGATCGAGGGTGAGGGTGCGCACCTTCGGTAGCGACGAACGGTGTGTCATGAGCGGGCTCAGAGCCTCGCCGGTCGGTCCGGCGAGTCTTAGTGCGGAGCCGACGGCATCGACCATCTCGTCACGTGCGCCGGTGGGATCCGCGAGCGCAGTCCCGAGGAACCGTGCCGCTCCGTGAAGGAACCGTGTCTGGTTGGCCAGATCATGTTCGATGGCGCTGACAACCCGGGCCTGACGGGTCGGCGGCGTGGAGTCAGGCGCGGGCGGTTCGTCGGAGGGCGGTTCGGGCTCCGCCTCGAGGTCGAACATCTCCAGTTGGATCCGCAAAGCGCCGAGCCCGTCGGTGAGGGCGTGGTGGCCCCTCGAGATCATGGCGGCGGTTCCGTCGCCGAGATCCGGGTAGATGACGGTGGACCACAACGGCCGATCCCGGTCGAAGGGTCTCGCCAACTCGTCGCCCGTGCGCTCGAGGACCTCCCCGCGTGTGGCGGAGCCGTCGGCAACGTCCACATGGCGTTCGATCGTGAAGGCCGGGTCGATCTCCCAGCGGGGGACGGAGAGCCCCAGGCGGGAGGCGACGGCACGCTGGCGCAGTCTCGGCACCGCCCGTGACGCCCGATCGAGCCGGGCGGTGACCCGGTCCGGGTCGAGCGGCGAGGCGAAGAACGAGACGGAACCGATCGGGGCGTGGAGTCTGGGATCGGCGTCGAGGCCCCAGACCACGGCGTCGATGTCGCTCATTCGGTCCGCGTGCACCGACGTGTCGTCGACGCCCACGGTCAGGTCTCCGGGTTGGGCACCGGCGTGGCCGACGGGTCCACCGTGGGATTCGGTGTCGGTGTCGCCGAAGGGTCGGGGTTCGGAGGGTCCGCGGTGGGAGTCGGTTCGGGAGTCGGTGCCGGCTCACACGCGTCCAGGACACCGTTGCCGTTGGTGTCCACGGCGATTTCGTCGGGACCGCAGTTGGGCGGGTCGGCACCCTCGCAGGTGTCGGGGTTGCCGTTGTCGTTGGTGTCGACGAGAACCTGGTCGAAGTCGCATGCGGGTGGATCCACGAAGACGCAGCTGTCTGTGTACCGGTCCGCGTTGGTGTCGATCGCCCGCTCGTCGAAGTCGCAGTCAGGGGGTGGGATGAAGGGTTCCCCCTGGCAGTTGAGGCCCTCTCCGGGTTGGTACAGCGCCGTCACCGAGTCCTCGTCGACGGAGCCGTCGGGGTAGGTCCGTTCCCTGTAGGTGTAGACACGCGTGCACTGGCCCTGGGCCTGGGAGGACTGGCCGGTCTCGACGACGTCGGCGTAGCGCGTGGAGTAGAGCTGAACGGTGATCGACGTGTCCGTGTAGGAGGTCCAGATCATCACGTGGTGGGGCGTGTTGTTGATCAGCTCGAGGTCCGGTGCCGGGAACGAGACGGTCGCCTCACGCCCGTACGGGTAGCGCGAGATGTAGATCGAGTGCGCCTGGTATTCGCCGAAGTCGAGCCCCCCGAAGAAGGCGGCGTTGAAGATGGTCGTGGCGAACTGGCTGATACCGCCACCGACGTCTTCGACGAAGACGCCGTTCTCGATGACCCCCGCCGAGACGAAGCCCTTCTCGATCGTCCTGCGGCCCACGAAGTCGTTGATGGTCCACCGCCCACCGTCCGGTTCGATCATTGCGCCCCGGACGATGTCCGCGATGCGGTGGATGTTCTCCACCCGTGACTGGCCGGCGGCGTGCTCGGTCGTGAATTCGCCGATGAGCTCGATCACGCCCATCTCCTCGAGGAGTTCCTGGTTGACGGACTCATCCTCGGTCAGCTCGAGCGTCACCGACCCACGACCGCCGGTCACCGCGTCGGCGACCTGCGCTCCCGCCTCGGGCGAACAGCACCGTGTCCCCGGTGTCCCACCGCCGGCGGCAGTCGGCACACCGTCGATGACGGTGACCTCTCCCAGCTCGCCAGGCTCGCCGGCATCGGTGAAGACGGCTTCGACGAAGGCCTGAGCGGCCTCGGGGTCGACCGTCCAGCCCACGAAACCGCCGTCTTCGCCGAAGTCCGTAGAGACCCAGCTGCGCAGGTCGGCCGTTCCGATCGTCTCGGTGCGACCGTCGACGGTCACTTCGATGCCGCGCGCCGTGGCGGAGTTGATGTCGTCAGCAATCGCAGCGATGGCGCTGTCGGGGGTGGCAGGGGCGACAGGAACCGGCTCCACCTGCAACACGATCGGGTTCGTTCCGGCGTCGACCACCTCGGCGAGCTGGGCGAGAACCGATGCAGCGTCGATGGCGGACCCCGGGACCCCGGCCTGGACGGCGAAGGCGCCGTCGGCGAAGACCAACTCGGGCTCGACCGGCTCGGAGAGACGCTCGGAGGTGATCGAGGCCAGCGACGTGTCCGTGACGTCGTCTGCGACCGTGACGATCGGATGCACATCGGTGGACGAGAACAACGACCCGAGCCACGAGAAGGGGCGGGTGAGCACCGAGCCGTCGCGTCCGACGTCGAGCACGGTATCGACGGTGGCCGCCCGGTCGATTCCGACGCCGGCTTCGCCTGCGGTGGTCGTCAGCTCGTCGGACGGCGTGACGATGACGACCTCGGTCGCGGCGAGAGCCGTCTCCTTCTCTTCGACGACGGCGAGGAGGTCGTCCTCGGACAGCCCCCCGACGGCCGTGCCGCTGAGCTCGACGTTGCGGGTGACCTGGCCGGAGTGGATCGCCGTGTCCACCGTGAACGCGACGAGGAACACCACCACGACGAGCGCGGCGGCCACGGCGCCCCATGCCCAGGGCGGAAGGTCGAGCGATCCGAAGACCCTCCGGTGGCGCGCGGCGTCGCCGGGCCGGAACTGATCATCGGGGAACTCGAGCTGGACGGTGCGATCGTCATTCTCGATGCGCTCAGGCTAGTTGCTGGTGCCCGAAGGTTGGCTGCACCCGTTCCGGGCGACCTCAGAAGAGCCGGAGCTCGTTCGAGCCGATCCCGCGCAGCTCGTCGTAGTCCACCTCGCGACAGTCGATTCCGCGTTCGGCTGCGAGCACCTTCGCCTGCGGCTTTATCACCTGGGCGACGAACAGGCCTCTGACCGGCCTGAGTCGCGGGTCGCGGTTGAGGAACTCGAGGTACCGGGCGAGTTGTTCCACCCCGTCGATCTCCCCGCGCCGCTTGACCTCCACGGCGACAGCGGTGCCGTCGGTGTCGCGACACAGCAGGTCCACGGGGCCGATGTCGGTCGGATACTCGCGACGGACGAGGCGCAGACCGTCGCTCAGGTGGGCCGGATCCGCGGCCAGGAGCTCCTGGAGATGCGCCTCCACCCCGTCCTTGGTGAGGCCCGGGTCGACCCCCAGGTCGTGGACCTCGTCGGTGAGGACCTCGTGCATCGTGATCACGAGCTTCTCGCCCTTCGGGCTCGTGACGGTCCAGACGCCCTCGTCGGTGATGAGCCGGTTGGGGGCGTTCATCCAGTTGAGAGGCTTGTAGGCGCCGCCGTCGGCGTGTATCGCGACGCACCCGTCGGCCTTCACCATGATCAGACGCACGGCCTCGGGGAGGTGCGCCGTGAGACGGCCGTCGTAATCGACCGAGCACCGGGCGACGACGAGCCTCACGAGTCCAGCGCCGAGACTGCCTCGAGGGCGGCCTGCGCGTAGTCGCCCCGGCACACGAGGAGGTCCGGGAGGAGCGGGTCGGGGCGGTTGTAGACGAGCGGGCTGCCGTCGATGCGGCTCGCGTGCAGACCGGCGGCCGCCGCGACGCCGACGGGCGCCGCCGAGTCCCATTCGTACTGGCCGCCGGTGTGGGCGTAGATGTCGGCTTCGTCGAGCACGATCGCCATCGTCTTCGCCCCGGCCGATCCGAGAAAGACGAGTTCACCGTCGAGGGCCTCGGCGATGGCCTCGGCAGCAGGGCCGGGGCGGGTGCGGCTCGCGATGACGCGGGGGCGCCTCCCGTCGCCGGCGCGGGCCTGTGCGACATCGGCGGTGCTCAGGGTCAGGTCGCGCGCGGGGAGGCTCACGGCTGCGGCGGTGACGACCCCACCCTCGACGAGGGCCACGTGAACCGCCCAGTCGACCCGGGGTGGCTCACCGAACTCGCGTGTGCCGTCCAGGGGGTCGATGATCCAGACACGCTCAGCGGTGAGCCGGCCCTGGTCGTCGCTGCCCTCCTCGGAGAGCACGGCATCGTCGGGCCTCGCCTCGGCCAGGGCGTCCATGAGAAGGTCGTGTGATCGTCGGTCGCCTTCGGCGCGCATCTCGGCGACGTCGGCCCCCGCGGCCTCGAGCTCGGACCGCAGCGCCACGAGGAGAACTCCGGCCTCGGTTGCGAGACGTGTCGCGAGTCGGTGGTCTTCGGTTGTGCTCACATCTGCTCCGGGGGTGTTCGCGAGGAAGCGACTGTAGGGCGGAGACCCGAGCTGTGCGGTGACTCGGCGACCGTCCGGCGCGGGTCGCTGTGTCGACGAGGTGATGTCCACCATCGGTCTGGGCCCCGCGTAGCCTCTATGACCATGTCATATGAGTTGTCGCACCTGCGGACTCTCGAAGCGGAATCGATCCACATCATGCGTGAGGTGGCCGCCGAGTTCGAACGACCGGTCCTGTTGTGTTCCGGTGGCAAGGACTCGGTGGTGATGGTCCAGCTCGCGGTCAAGGCGTTCCGGCCCTGCCGCATCCCCTTTCCGATCATGCACGTCGACACGGGTCACAACTTCCCCGAGGTCCTCGAGTTCCGTGACCGCCTGGTCGAGTCGGTGGGAGGGCGTCTCATCGTCGCCTCGGTGCAGGAGTCGATCGACTCCGGTCGGGTGGCCGAGGAAACGGGACCGAGGGGCACCCGCAACCGCCTGCAGACGACCACCCTGCTCGATGCGATCGCGGAATACGACTTCGATGCCGTGTTCGGCGGCGGACGCCGCGATGAGGAGAAGGCACGAGCCAAAGAACGCGTCTTCAGCTTCCGCGACGACTTCGGCCAGTGGGATCCGAAGAACCAGCGGCCCGAGCTGTGGAACCTCTACAACGGCCACACCCGCAAGGGCGAGCACATCCGCGTGTTCCCCATCTCCAACTGGACCGAGCTCGACATCTGGCAGTACGTCGACGAGGAGAACATCGACCTGCCGTCGATCTACTACGCGCACCGCCGGGAGGTGTTCGAGCGCGACGGGATGCTCCTGTCGACCGGGCCGTACATCTCACTGATGGACGGCGAGGAGCCCTACGAGGAGACGGTTCGCTACCGCACCGTGGGCGACATGAGCTGTACCGGAGCGGTGGAGTCCTCCGCGTCGACGACCGCCGACATAATCGCCGAGGTCGCAGCGACCCGGATCACCGAACGCGGCGCCACCCGGGCGGACGACCGGTTCTCCGAGTCGGCCATGGAGGACCGCAAGCGGGAGGGGTACTTCTGATGGCAGCGCGTACGGAGGGGTACTTCTGATGGAGATGTTGCGGTTGGCGACGGCGGGTTCGGTCGACGACGGGAAGTCGACGTTGATCGGACGGCTGCTCTTCGACTCGAAGTCGATCTTCGAGGATCAGCTCGACGCGGTGGAGCGCACCAGCGTCCAGATGGGCAGCGACTACACGAACCTCGCCCTGTTGACCGACGGCCTCAAGGCGGAGCGCGAGCAGGGGATCACGATCGACGTCGCCTACCGGTACTTCGCTACGCCGCGCCGGAAGTTCATCATCGCGGACACCCCGGGGCACATTCAGTACACCCGCAACATGGTCACCGGGGCGTCCACGGCGGATCTCGCGCTGGTGCTGGTCGACGTGCGCAACGGGGTGGTCGAACAGTCCCGGCGGCACGCGTTCCTGTCGTCGCTGCTGCGGATTCCGCACCTCGTGCTCTGCGTCAACAAGATGGACCTCGTCGACTACGACCGCGCGGCGTTCGAGAAGGTGCGCGAGGAGTTCCGGGCCTTCGCGATGAAGCTCGACATCAACGACCTCACCGTCGTGCCGGTGTCGGCTCTGCACGGCGACAACGTCGTGGAACGGTCCGCCAACATGGCGTGGTACGACGGGCCGTCGTTGCTGCACCACCTCGAGGAGGTCCACATCGCCTCGGACCGCAACCTCATCGACACCCGCTTCCCCGTCCAGTACGTCCTGCGCCCTCAGAGCGACGAGCACCACGACTACCGCGGCTACGCAGGCGGCGTGTCCGGTGGGGTCCTCAAGGTGGGCGACGAGGTCGTGGCGCTTCCATCCGGTTTCACGACGACCATCGCCGCCATCGACGGCCCCGACGGCCCGATCGACGAGGCTTTTCCGCCCATGTCCGTCGCCGTGCGCCTCACCGACGACATCGACATCTCGCGCGGCGACATGTTGTGCCGGGTGAACAATCGGCCTCACGTCGGTCAGGACATCGACGCGATGATCTGCTGGATGAGCGAACAGAGCGAGCTCCGGCCCCGTGCCAAGTACGCCATCAAGCACACGACCCGCTGGGCGCGAGCCCTCGTCGAGGATCTGCGATACCGCCTGGACGTCAACACACTGCACCGTGACGAAGCGGCGGATTCGCTGTCGCTGAACGAGATCGGACGTGTCCGGCTGAGGACCACTCAACCGCTGTTCCACGACGAGTACCGCCGCAATCGCCTGACCGGGAGCTTCATCCTCGTCGACGAGACGACCCACGCGACGATGGGTGCGGGGATGATCCTGCCGCCGTCGTCGTGACGGGGCCGTCGACGGGGGACCGCAGCCCCAACGTCGTATGGCACGAGTCTGCGTTTCCGCGGGCCGGACGCTGGACCTCGATCGGTCATCGTGGCGCCACGGTCTGGTTCACCGGTCTCTCGGGGTCCGGGAAGTCGACCCTTGCCGTCGCCGTCGAGGCCGCCCTCGTCGACAGCGGTGCGCCGGCCTACCTGCTCGATGGTGACAACCTCCGTCACGGCCTGAATGCGGACCTCGGCTTCACCGCGTCGGATCGAGACGAGAACGTACGACGCGTCTCGGAGGTCGCCCGACTCTTCGCCGATGCCGGAGTCGTCGCACTGGTTCCGCTCATAAGCCCGTACCGCGATGCGCGAGGTCGGGCGCGGCGGATACACGAGGTCGCCGGTCTCGACTTCATCGAGGTCTTCGTCGACACCCCGATCGAAGTCTGCGAACGGCGGGACCCGAAGGGCCTCTACGCGAAGGCCCGGGCCGGCGAGATCACCGGTTTCACCGGCATCGACGACCCCTACGAGGCGCCGGAGGCCCCCGAACTGTGGTTGACGCCCGACGACGGAGACCTGGATTCCCAGGTGGCGATGGTCATCGAGGCCGTCAGGAGAATCACCGAACCCGACGCGTGAGCGGTGGGACCCCGCTCAGCGGCGGACTCCGGCCCTGCGCCGGGCGACCTCGCGGGCCCGCTGTTCCAGGTCGTCGTCGAGTGCCGTGAGATGGACGGTCTCGCCCGTGCCGTGCTGCAGCGCCCATCCGAGCAGCGTGTCGGCCAGCCACGGGTTCCTGGGTAGCAGCGGGCCGTGGAGGTAGGTGCCGAGCACCCGTCCCGAGACCGCCCCCTCGGTCCCGTCGGCCCCGTTGTTGCCGTGGCCGGTGATCACCCGAGCGAACGGTTCGGCGCCCGCGCCGAGCTCGGTGCGCCCGGCGTGGTTCTCGTAGCCGACCACCGTCTCGGTCTCGCCGTTCAGCGTCGCTTCGGCGACGACGTCACCGATGAGTCGATCCGGTTCGGCACGCGTCTCGAGGTCCAGGACACCGATACCGGTCATCGTCGACCCGTCGACCGCCACGTAGCGGTGGCCCGCGAGCTGGATGCCCCCACACACGAAGAACCCGACGGCGCCGTCCGCGAATGCGGATCGGAGCGCGTCCGCCTTGGTCGCGACGAGGTCCTCCGCGACCGCCGCCTGGTCGCGGTCCTGGCCGCCGCCGAGGTAGAAGAGGTCGTGTGCCCCCGGGTCGATCGGGTCTCCGGGTCCGGCCTCGACCACCTCGAGGGCGATGTCGCGCCACTGCGACCGGCGTCGGAACACGGCGATGTTGCCGCGGTCCGCGTAGATGTTCATCTCACGGGGGTACAGGTGGCACAGCCGGATGGTCGCCGTCACCGGTCCGCCCAGAAGTTGTCGACGACGCCGCGACGGACCAGTTCGGCGCGCAGGTCCAACATCGCGGTGTAGGTGGGCAGGGCGTAGAGGGTCCCGCCGGGGCCGGCATGGGCGAGCGCGCTGTCGAGCGCGTCGCTGACGGACGGTTCGACCGTCACCGCCGCCGGAGGGGTGTCCGCGTAGCGGAACCGCAGCGCGAGGTCGTGGGCTCGGTCTCCGGTGACGGTGACATGGGCGGCGCGGCCCAGAATCGGCTCCCAGTCGACATCCCAGATCCACGACACGTCGCGGCCGTCCGCCGTACGGTCGTTGAGCGAGATGAGCAGGTGGAGCGGTCCGTCGGTCGATGCGACGGTGCGGACGTTCTCGTTGGCCCCGGTCGGGTTCTTCGCGAGGAGGATCACCAGGTCCGTGTCCGCCACGCTGATCCTCTCGGCGCGCCCGAAAGCGGCCGGCGTCGCGTCGATCGCCGCGGCGGCGACGTCGGTGCCTATACCGAGGCTGTGTGCCGTCGCCAGCGCCGCCGCCACGTTGTAGACGTTGTGCAGGCCGGGGAGGGCGACGTCGATCTCGGCGTGGTCGGACCCGACGGCGATGGTGGCGGTCACCCGTTCCACGCCGTGCAGACCCACCCGGGTGACCGACACGTCGGGGTCGGGACGGCGTTCGTGGCCTTCGGGGCAGCGCCAGTGGCCGAGATGTCCGACGGTGACCAGGTCGTGGACCAGCCGCGACCCACAGGTGCGACACCGGACGGCGTCGGCTGCGTGGGGCAGGGAGTCGCGGCCGACGCGGGGGTCATCGATGCCGAACCACGTGACCAGATCGTGACGGGCGGCGATGGTGGCCACAGCCGGGTCGTCGGCGTTGGCGACGATCCGGGTCCCCGGATCGAGCGAGGAGACGGCATGCCGCCACCGCGTGACCAGATTCTCGAGTTCTCCGTACCGGTCGAGCTGGTCTCGGAACAGATTCATGAGGACGACCACGCGCACGTCCACCCTCTCGAGGACCGACGGCAGGGCCGCCTCGTCGACCTCGAACACCCCGAGCGAGGGTCGTGGTCGGCGCCGCCGATCCGCGAGGAGCGTGGTGGCGACGCCGCGCAGAAGGTTGGAACCGGCCCTGTTCGTCGACACGACGCGCCCGTCGGCCTCAGCTGCGGCGACGATGAGGCGTGTCGTCGTCGTCTTGCCGTTCGTCGCGGACACGACCACCGCGCCGTCGGCGAGCGAACGGCTCAGACCTTCGACCGCGTCAGGGGACAGTGCCAACAGGATGCGTCCCGGCAAGGCGGTCCCGCCGCCCCGGCCGAGCCTGCGGGAGAGCGATCCGGCGGCGTCTGCGAGGGTGCGGGCCGCAGTCGATCGCACAGCGTGGAGCCCCGACGGCGTCGCCCGCCGTCCACGCACAGGACCCGCCGCCACGGTCAGTTCCGGGTCAGCGGCTTGTAGGCGATGCGGTGGGGCTGGTCGGCCTCGGCGCCGAGCTCGCGATGTCGGAACTCGGAGTACTCGGAGTAGTTGCCTTCGAACCAGCGCACCTGGGAGTCGCCCTCGAACGCGAGGATGTGGGTCGCGATGCGGTCCAGGAACCAGCGATCGTGGCTGATGATGACGGCGCAGCCCGGGAACGCCTCGAGGCCGTCCTCGAGCGCGCGCAGCGTGTCCACGTCGAGATCGTTGGTCGGCTCGTCGAGCAGGAGCAGGTTGGCGCCGGACTTGAGCACCTTGGCGAGTTGGACCCGGTTGCGCTCGCCTCCGGAGAGGTCACCGACGAGCTTCTGTTGGTCGGAGCCGCGGAAGTTGAA
The DNA here is from genome assembly GCA_040219085.1 of Acidimicrobiales bacterium. Lineage (NCBI taxonomy): Bacteria > Bacillati > Actinomycetota > Acidimicrobiia > Acidimicrobiales > Acidimicrobiales bacterium. Next base: position 14,142 of record JAVJTC010000029.1, on the reverse strand, counting down.
CGAGGCGACGTACGCGCGGCCGTTGACCTCACGACCGCCGACGTGGAGCACGTCGGCTCCGTCGGTGATCTCCTCGTACACCGTCCGGTCGGCGACGAGGGCGTCGCGGCTCTGGTCGACGTAGCCCAGCTCGACCGTGGGCCCGATGCGGATGGTGCCGGCGTCGGGTTCGGCGACCGTTCCCTCGACTCCTTCGGGCGATCCGGTCAGCATTCTGAACAGCGTCGTCTTGCCGGCACCGTTGGGTCCGACCACGCCGACGATGCCCGCCGGTGGGAGTGAGAACGACAGGTCGTCGATCAGGAGCCGGTCGTCGTAGCCCTTCATCACGTTCTCGGCTTCGACCACCAGGTCACCGAGGCGGGTGTCGACGGGGATCGTGATCTCCAGCTTGCTGGATCGGCCCTCGGCCTCCTTGGCCTCGGCCAGGAGCTTCTCGTAGGCACCGAGGCGCGCCTTGGACTTCGCCTGGCGTGCCCGGGGGGCCATCCGCACCCATTCGAGTTCCCGCTGCAGCGTCTTGGCCCGGGCCGAGTCCGCCTTGTCCTCGGCTTCGAGCCGTGACCTGGTCTGGTCCAGCCACTGCGAGTAGTTGCCCTTGAACGGCCGTCCCCGACCGTTCTCGAGCTCGAGGATCCATTCGGCGACGTTGTCGAGGAAGTACCGGTCGTGGGTGATCGCGACGACGGTGCCGGGATAGTCCTGCAGCGTTCGTTCGAGCCACGCGACGGACTCCGCGTCGAGGTGGTTCGTGGGCTCGTCCAACAGGAGGAGGTCGGGTCGGGCGAGAAGCAGGCGGCACAGGGCGACCCGCCTCCTCTCGCCGCCGGACAGCGTCGTCACCTCGGCGTCGGCGGGTGGCAGCCGCAGCGCGTCCATGGCGATCTCGATGGTCCGCTGCAGGTCCCAGGCGCCGGCGGCTTCGATCGATTTCTCGAGCTCGGCCTGGCGGGCGCCGAGCTTGTCGAAGTCGGCGTCGGGGTCCGACCACCCGGCGAGGACCTCGTCGTACTCGCTGAGCAGCGCCGCGGTGGCGCCGACACCGTCCATGACGTTGCCGTGAACGGTCTTGTCCGGATCGAGGACAGGTTCCTGTTCGAGGAGTCCGACGGTGAATCCGGGGCTGAGCCGTGCCTCTCCGGTGAAGTCCTCGTCGAGGCCGGCCATGATCCGCAGCAGCGTGGACTTGCCCGATCCGTTGGCGCCGATGACGCCGATCTTGGCGCCCGGGATGAAGGCGAGGGTGATGTCGCGCAGGACGTCACGATCCGGGGGGACGAATCGGCTGAGGTTGCGCATCGTGAAGATGTATTCGGCGTTCACGACGTCAGTCTTCCATCTGGGTGGCACTGTCCCACCCGACGGGTGGAGGTCAGATGTGTTCAGCCCGGTCGGCGTCGGTGGTGAGACCGGCGCCGTTCTCCTCCGGTTCCGGGGCGGACGTCGCGTCCCAGAACTCGTTCGGTGGCAGGGGATCGTCGACACCGGTCGGGATCGGTGGGTCGTCAGCGACCGCCGAGCCGGCGGGTACGAATCCGGCGGGCCAGCGGGTGGTCCCGTCGTGGACGGCCCCGCCGAGCCAGATACCGCCGAGGTCGGCCCCGCGCAGGTCCGCGCCGCGCAGGTCCGCGCCCGCGAGGTCGGCACCGACGAGTACCGCTCCGCTCAGGTCGGCGCCGACGAGGATGGCACCGCGGAGGTCGCATTCGGTCAGCGTGGCGCCCGTCAGCGTCGTTCGGGTCAGGTCGGCCCGGTGCAGGCGCGAACGGGTGAAGTCCGCGTGCGAGGCGTTCGCCCCCGACAGGTCGGCGCGCAGGAACGAGGCGTTGCGACAGTGCGCGAGTGAGAGATCGCAGTCCCGAAGGTCGGACCTGTCGAAGTCCGCCCGGGTCGCCGCGATCGCCATGAGGTCTGCGTTGCGCAGTACGGCCACGGCGACGTCGGCCCGTTCCAGCACGGCCCCGTGGAGTCGTGAGTGCTGCAGGTGGGCGCCGGTCAGGCGCGCCCCGGTGAGGTCCGCTCCGGAGAGGTCGATCTCGTCGAGACCCGCCTCGGTGAGGACCACGTCCCGCAGGACGGCACCGGCCAGTGAACCTCCGGGTTGGAGGCGTAGCCCGTCGAGGTCGGTGTCGGAGAGGTCGATCGGAGTGGGGCGGTCCCGCTCGGCGATCATCGCCACGGCTTCGGTGAGGGTGTCCCACCACTCGGCGGCTTCGTCAGGATCGGACCTTCGCCGGCACCGGTCCCAGTGGCGGATGACGCCAGAGGTGATCCGACCGAACTCGCCGTCGAGGACCGGGTCGGCGTCCGTGGCGCGGTCGAGGCGTTCGAGCAGGGCCCGTGCCGTCGTGGGTTCGACGCCGGAAAGGGTGGCGGCCGCATCGTCGAAGTCGCGGCGGGCCCGTCGGCGAGCCGCCTCGCTCTCGCGGCGCGTCTCGGCCTCCTGGCGGCGCTCCGAGCGCACGGTGCGGGCGAGGCCGCCTCCGATGACAGCGGAGGCGGCCGTGGCGGCGGCGAGCACCAGGACCCGGGACAGGCGGTCGGTCGCGCGGGCATCGGCCAGCGAAGCCTCGGCTTCGGGCGCACATGCGGTGTCCGCGCACGTGTCGGCCGTCCACTCGATGACTGCGTCGGTGGTGACCGCGAGGATCGCCAGCGTCCACACGACTGCGGTCGCTGCCGCGGCGACGACCAGCCGGGCGCGTCCGTGTGCGGGCGCTGGTGTCGTGTTCACGACCGGCACCGGTTCAGTCCGCGGCGAAGGCCCGGCTGAGCAGGTCGCTCTGCTCGGCTGCGTGGATACGGGCGGAGCCGGTTGCGGGCGCGCCGGACTCGGCCCGGCTGACCCTCCAGATCCGGTGCGTGTCCTCGTAGGGGCCGTAGAGGTGCCCCTTGACGAAGTTCCAGGCCCCCATGTTCTCGGGTTCCTCCTGCAGCCACACGATCTCGCGAGCGTTGGGGTACTCGGCGAGTTGCTCGGCGACGGACCCCGTCGGCCACGGGTACAGCTGCTCGACGCGCACGACCGCAGCGACGGCTCCGGATTCGTCGCGTTCGCTGATGGCGTCGTGACCGACCTTGCCGGTGCAGAAGACGATCCGTTCGACCGTCTCGGGCTCGGGCGCATGGGGGTCGGGCAGCACCTCGCGGAAGGTCCCGTGGGTGAACTCCGACAGCGGCGACTGCGCCGAGCGTGCCCGCAGCAGCGATTTCGGGGTGAACATGACGAGCGGTTTGCGGACGTCCCGCACCATCTGGCGGCGCAGGACGTGGAAGAGCTGTGATGCGGTCGACGGGTACGCGACCTGGATGTTGTCCTCGGCGCACAGGATCAGGAAGCGCTCGATGCGGCCCGAGGAGTGTTCGGGCCCCTGCCCCTCGTAGCCGTGCGGGAGCAGCATCACGAGGCCCGATGTCTGCTTCCACTTGTCCTCGGCGGCGACGATGAACTGGTCGATGATGATCTGGGCGCCGTTGACGAAATCGCCGAACTGCGCCTCCCACACCACCAGTGAGTTCTTGTCGGTCACCGTGTAGCCGTACTCGAAACCGAGGGCCGCGTACTCCGACAGCAACGAGTCGTAGATGCGGAAGCGTGTCGGGGGCTCGGCCAGGGCCGTGAGTGGCTGATATTCGGTCTCGTCACGGTTGTCGACGAGGGTCGAGTGGCGGTGCGAGAACGTGCCGCGTCGGCTGTCCTGGCCGGCCACGCGCACCGAGACACCGTCCAGGAGCAGGGAGCCGAACGCGAAGGCCTCGCCCATCGCCCAGTCGGCCACCTCGTCGTCGTGGAAACGTGCGTCGCGCGTCTCGAACTGCCTGGCGAGCTTGGGATGGACCGTGAAATCGTCCGGCACCGTCGCCAGGGCCGCGTAGATCCGGTCCAGGACCTCGCGTGACACCGCCGTCTGCGCGGGTGGGAGGACACCGCGGGGTCTCGGTTGACGCAGCTGGACGGAGGGTTCGTCGGGGCGGTCCCGGGTCATCTCGAGCTTGCTCTGGAGCAGGGAGCGGAACGACTCCATCGCCTGCTCCTCCTCTTCTGAGGAGATGTCGCCGCGCGCGACGAGCGACTCGACGTAGAGCTCGCGGACCGTGCGCTTCTCCTCGATCCGGCGGTACATGAGCGGCTGGGTGTAGCTCGGGTCGTCGCCCTCGTTGTGGCCGTGGCGCCGGTAGCACCACATGTCGATGACGACGTCCTTGCGGAACCTCTGGCGGTACTCGAACGCGAGATGGGCGACCCGCACACACGCCTCGGGGTCGTCGCCGTTCACGTGGAAGATCGGCGCCTGGACCATCCGGGCGACGTCTGTCGCGTACGTGCTCGAGCGCGCGGCGTCCGGCGTCGTCGTGAACCCGACCTGGTTGTTCACGATCAGGTGCACAGTTCCCCCGACGCGATAGCCCGGGATCTGCGACATGGCCAGTGTCTCGGCCACGACCCCCTGGCCGGCGAAGGCGGCGTCTCCGTGGACGAGCAGCGGCAGAACGGGGTCTCCCGGCGGGTTGTCGAGCTCATCGAGGCGGGCCCGCGCCATGCCTATCACGACAGGGTCGACGGCTTCGAGGTGGGATGGGTTGGCGGCGAGGTCGAGCCGAATCTCGTTGTCGTTGCGGCTCCGGAACGTCCCGGTCTGGCCGAGGTGGTACTTCACGTCGCCGGATCCCTGGATGGACGTGGCGTCGAGCTGTCCCTCGAACTCGCCGAAGAGCTTCTCGAAGGACTTGCCGACGATGTTCACCAGCACGTTCAGACGGCCCCGGTGCGCCATACCCATGACCGCCGAGTCGAGCCCTGCGTCGGCGGCGTCGCCCAGGAGCGCGTCGAGGATCGGGATGGCGCTCTCGGCGCCCTCGAGACCGAACCGCTTCTGACCGACGTACTTGGCCGCGAGGAACTTCTCGAAGGCCTCCGCGGCGTTCAGGCGGTCCAGGATGTGCAACTTCTCGTCGAGCTCGAGGCTCGTGTCGACGCCCTCGACCTGTTGTTGGATCCAGCGCTTCTCGTCGTACTCCTGGATGTGCATGTATTCGACGCCGATGCTGCGGCAGTAGGCGTCGCGCACGATCTTCAAGATGTCGGCGAGCTGGTGGCGTTCCTTGTCGTCGCCGTGGGGTGAGTCCAACAGGCCGGTCGCGAGGAACTCCCGTTCGAGGTCCCAGATGGTCAGTCCGTAGGTGGCCGGGTCCAACTCGGCGTGCATGCCGCGGCCCTTGAGGCCGAGCGGGTCGAGATTCGCGATCAGATGACCCCGCACCCGGTACATGTGGACCAGGGTGTTGACCATCACCTGCTTTTCGAGCATGCCGTCTTCGCGGTCGGTGGGCATGACGTCGGTGCGCCACTTGACGGCCTCGTAGGGGACGCCGATGGCCCTGAACGCGTCGGCGTAGAAGTCATGGTCGCCGAGGAGCAGTTCCTGCACGGTCTTGAGGAACAGGCCCGACTCGGCCCCCTGGATGATCCGATGGTCGTAGGTGGAGGTGAGCGTGACCACACGGGAGACGCCGATTTCCGCGAGCGTGTGGCGGTCGGCCGCCTGGAACCCGGTCGGGTAGTTGATCGCACCGACGCCGACGATGAGCCCCTGGCCGGGCATGAGGCGCGGCACCGACTGGTAGGTCCCGATCGTCCCGGGGTTGGTGAGCGTGACGGTGGTCCCGGCGAAGTCGTCCGGGCTCAACTTGTTGGCCCGGACCTTGCCGATCAGCTTCTCGTAGCGGTCCACGAACTCCGCGAAGTCGAGCGTGTCCGCGTCGCGGATGCACGGCACGAGCAGAGACCGTGAACCGTCGGACTTCTCGATGTCCACGGCGATGCCGAGTCCGACGTGTTCGGGGCGCTCGACGCGCGGTGCGCCCTCCGCGTCACGGTGGAAGACGGCGTTCATCCGTGGGACGTGGTCGGCGACCGCGCGCACGACGGCGTAGCCGATGAGGTGGGTGTAGGAGACCTTGCCGCCCCCGGAGCGCCCGAGGTAGCCGTTCACGATGCCCCTGTTGACCTCGAGCAGCCGGGCGGGGACCTCGCGGAAGCTGGTGGCCGTGGGGATCTCGAGGCTGGCCTCCATGTTCTCGACGATCCGGGCGCCGACGCCCCGGATCACCTCACCGGGGGTGGAATCGGCGCTGGGGGCGGGTTCGCCGGCCGGCGTCGCAGGTTTCGGCGCGGAGGCGTCCTTCTTCGGGTCGGTCGTCGGCGCCACAGGCTGCGGCGCCGACGCGCCGGGGTTCTTCGGGTCGTCCGCCGCTGGCCCCTCACCGTTGGTGAACAGCGCACGCCAGCTTCCGTCGACGGAGGCCGGGTCGGCGTCGAAACGCTCCCGCATCTCGTCGACGAGCCAGGCGTTGGGTCCGATGGCTGCTGGGTCGGTCACGGGGCCGAGTGTAGGTTTCCCCGGAGGCGGGTTCTTCCGGTCCGGCGCAGGTAGTCTCCGCGGCGTGCGGATCGTGACCTGGAATGTCAACTCGCTGAACGCCCGGATGCCCCGTGTCGAGGAGTGGCTGCGGGCCGTGCAGCCTGACGTCGTCTGCCTCCAGGAGACGAAACTGGCCGACGACGCGTTCCCGGCACTGGCCTTCGAGTCGCTGGGCTACTCGTCCACCCACCACGGTCAGGGACAGTGGAACGGGGTGGCCATCTTGTCGCGGGTCGGGCTGAGCGACCCGGCGGTGGACTTCGCCGACGGGGGAGGGGCCGACACCGACGCACGCATCGTCTGGGCCACCTGTGGTGGGGTGAGGATCGCGAGCGCGTACGTCCCGAACGGCCGGGCGCTCGACGACGACCACTACACCTACAAGCTCGAGTGGCTCGCACGCCTGCGCGCCCACCTCGACGCCGCACTCGACCCTCGCGACGAGGTCGCGGTGGTGGGCGACTTCAACATCGCCCCCTCGGACGTCGATGTCTGGGACCGGCGGGTCTTCGACGGGCTCACCCACGTCTCCGAACCCGAGCGGTCCGCTTTCGAATCGCTCCTCGACTGGGGCATGCACGACACGTTGCGCGAGACCCATCCCGACGCCGAGGGCCTGTTCACCTACTGGGACTACAAGGCGGGCAGGTTCCACAAGCGTGAGGGGATGCGCATCGACCACGTCCTGGTCACGGCGCCGCTGCGCGAGCGCCTGCGCTGGGTGATGGTCGACCGCAACGCCCGCAAGGGCACCAAGCCATCGGACCACGCCCCGGTGGTCGCCGACTTCGCCTGAACCGCCGCCCGCCTCAGCGGTGGCGTTCCACGATCTCGAGGATCGCCGGGCCCAGCCGTCGCAGTCGGGGAGCGCCCAGCCCGGCGACGGTTGCGAGCGTCTCGGTCGTGTCCGGCATGGCCCGGGCGATCGCCGCCAGGGCGCCGTCGTCGATGACCGCGCCGGCCGCGACATCCGCGCCGCGCGCCACACGCGAACGCCAGTCGATCAGCTCTTCGAGGATTGCCGAGGACGGCGTCGGTGCGGTCTCGGTGGCGGCGACCCGTTCGTCCATGCGTCGCCGCGCGCGCCGTACGGCTCCACGGTCCGCCGTGGCCGCCCCGACCCCCATCCGCGCCAGGGCCCGGTCCACGTCGTCGAGGTAGGGCGACCGCCGTCGTTCGACCGTGTGATCGCCGAAGCGCCGGTTCGCCGCCCAGGAGAGATGGAGTTCCCGCTCGGCGCGCGTGATCGCCACGTGGACGAGTCGTCGTTCCTCCTCGAGTTGCGCGTCGGTGCGGGCGTGGGAGATGGGACAGAATCCGACCTCGAGGCCGGCGATGTGCACTATCGGCCACTCGAGGCCCTTCGCCGAGTGGAACGTCACGACGTCGACGGCGTCGGTGGAGCCGGGGGCGAGGTCGGGTTCGGCGCCGGCGCGTAGGAGCGCGGCGAACGCGGCGACGGTGGCGTCGGGGTCGCCGATCAGGTGCTCGGAGGCCAACTCGGCGATGAGGCCGAGGTCGGCGGCCGCCTCCTCGTCCCCGTCGCGGCTGAGGGCGGCGACATCGTCGGTCAGGTCGCGCAGGGCTTCGACGAGTGGCCGTCTCGCTGACCCGTCGTCGCGGAGCCAGCGCGCGACGGCCGGTCGCGCGAGCAACGCACGGGTGCCCCGCAGGCGGTGGGGTATCCGTGCCCGCGACAGAGCGGTCACGATCGGCGCGGCCTGGGCGTGGGTCCGCACGAGGACCGCCTGGATCGACCACGGCTCCGAGGGGCGGTGCCGGTCCCGGATTCGCCGCGCCAGGTGGGTCGCCTCGGACTGGTCGTTGTCGTAGCGGTGGACCACCGGTATCGGCCCCGGTCCCGAGCTCGCCGTCGGGGGGATGCCGCCGTGGGGCGAGACCACGGCGTGGCCGCAGGCCACGACCTGGGCGCTGGAGCGGTGGTTGGTGCCCAGCTCGATGGTCGTGAGCCCCGGGAGCATCTCGTCGAGGCGGGTGAGATAGCGGGCGTCGGCCCCGTTCCACGAGTAGATGGCCTGGCGCGGATCGCCGACGACGCACAGATCCGAGCGGTCGCCGAGCCAGGCCCGCAGGAGTCGCAGCTGGCGGCGGTTGAGGTCCTGGAACTCGTCGACGAAGAAGTGCCGCCAACGCCACCGCAGGGTCCGGGCATGGTCCTCGTCGCCCATCACCGCGGCGGTGGCGAGCCGTAGGACGTCGTCGAAGTCGATGAGGCGACCGACACGTTTGGTCTCCGCGTAGTCCCGCCAGACGGCGGCGACGGTCTCGGCCGGCAGCTTGGCGTCGCGGCCGGTGATGCGCCGTGCCTCCGCGAGGCCGTCGGGTTCGATCGCCCGCGCGCCGGCCCAGGAGATCTCGGCGGCGACCTCGCCCGCGTGGTCCCGCAGCGCGGCGGGCATCAACTTCGCGATCGTGCGCGTGGGGCGTTCGATCAGTTCGGGCGCTCGGATGTTGCGCTCGTCCCACAGGTCGTGGAGCTGGGCCCAGGCCAGGGAGTGGAAGGTCCCGGCGGTCACGTCGTCGCGCAGCCCCAGCGAGTTGAGCCGCCGTCGCAGTTCGAGCGCGGCGCGGCGCGTGAACGTCACGGCGACGACGTGGTTCGCGTCGGCGGCTCCCCTCTGGACGCTGTGGGCGATGCGGCGGGTCAGCACGCGGGTCTTCCCGCTCCCGGCGCCGGCGATGATGCGCATGGGCGTGGCCGGATCGGTCACGGCTTCGAGTTGGTGGCGGTCGAGCCCGTCGAGGAAACCGGGGTGGATGGGCGCGTCCGTCATCGACGTCGACACTAGCGAGGGGCGCCGTAACCTGTCGGCCGTGCTCGTCGTACCGGAGGCCCGCTTCAACGAACTGGTGAGCGAGGCACTCGACGCCATCCCGGACGCGCTGTGGGAGCTCATGGACAACGTCGCCGTGTTCATCGAGGACGCTGCCGACGACCCGACCCTGCTCGGTCTCTACGAGGGGATCCCCCTCACCGAACGCGGCGAGTACGGCGGCCTCGCGATGCCCGACCGCATCACCATCTACCGCCTCGCCATCTGTGCGATCTGCGAGACCGAACAGGACGTCGTGGACGAGGTCGGCGTGACCGTGGTGCACGAGGTCGCCCACCACTTCGGGATCGAGGACGACCGTCTCCACGAGCTCGGCTGGGGCTGAACAGCGGGCTTCCCCCAGCACGTATTTTCCGAGCGCTGGGGCCTGAGACGGATCCCACGCTCAGCCCGGGTGCGGGCCGGTCTGCAGCCCTGACGCCGGGCGGACCCCGCCAGCGTCGATGGTGCTACTCGCCGGTGATGGGAGCGCCGGACGCTCCCTCGCGATCGGCCGGTTTGTGGCGTGCGGGTGGCCCTACAGGCCGTCTTCGTTGTCCGCGCCGGACCTGGGTTCGTGTTGGAGGGCGCCGATGAGTTCGCCGAGGTAGTGGTGGTCCGAGCGCACCCATACGACCGACCCCAACGGCAACACGGTCGTCACCGACTTCGACGACGCGGGCCGCCCCGACGTGGTCACGTGTCCGACCTACAGCCCGCCCGGCGGCGGATCGAACATCACCCCAACCGAGGGCTACGACTACGACGACGTCGGCCGGGTCACCGCGTTCACCGACCGCCGCGGGTACACGACCGACTTCACCTACGACGACCTCGGTCACAGATTGACCCAGACCGACCCCGAAGCCCGTGTCGGCGACGGCCGCGGCGTCACCACGTTCACCTATGACCTGTTGGGCAACGTCGAATCGGTCACCGACCCCACCGGGGCGGTCACCACCTACACCTACGACACGCTGTATCGCCGCACATCGATGACCCAAGAAGTCCGCCCCCAATCCATCGCAGTCGGCGGCGGCACCCACACCGTGGCCGACGAAGACTTCATCACCGACTACACCTACGACATCTTGGGCCGCCCCACCGGCGAGTCAGTCCCACGGGTGTCGGGCACCGCGGTGTGGACCACCACCACCTACGACTCGTTGGGCTACCCCGCGTCGGTGACGGACCCCGACGGGCGCACCGTCGACTACCGCTACGACCGTCTCGGGCGGCTCCAAGACGTCGAAGACGCCCTCGGCCGCGCCACCGAGTACGACTACGACATGGCCGGACGCCAAACCGTGATCCGCCGCGAAGACGCCGATGGCGACACCGCAGCCGAAACGACCTTCACCTACGACGCGGACGGCAACCCCACAACGGTGACCGATCCGTTGGGCAACGACACCGACTACACCTACGACGCCCTGGGACGGCTCACCGCCGTCGACGAACCCCTCACATCGGGCACCGCGACCACCAGCTACGGCTATGACGCCGCGGGGAACATGACCCGCATGGTCGACGCCAACTCCAACACCACCACCTACACCTACAACGTGTGGAACCTCCCCGAAACCACCGTCGAACCCTCCACGACCGCGCACCCCAACGTCGCGGACCGGACCTTCACGACCGTCTATGACGGCGGCGGGCTCCCCACCAGCCAGATCCAACCCGGCCCCGTCACCGTCGTCAACGTCTATGACGGCCTCGGACGGCTCTATGACCAGTCCTCGCTGTCAGGCGGTGACCGAGAGTTCACCCACGACCTCGTCGGACGGATCCTTACCGTGTCACACCCCGGCACCGGGGACCAGGAGTTCGTCTATGACGACCGGGGCCTGCTCGCCGTCGCGAAGGGCCCCGCCGGTGACGTCACCTACGACTACGACGACGCGGCGCGTGTGACCGGACGCGACGACGCCGCCGGCACCCACACCTACACGTGGACCCCAGCCGGTCTCCTCGACACGCTGTCGGACCCGCTGACCGGCCTCGACGCGGACTGGACATACAACACCGCCGGTGACGTGACCAACATTGAATACGACAACGGCAGCACCACGTTCGACCGCAGCTTCGGCTACGACGCCGTGGGTCGTCTCGTCGAAGACACCCAAACCGACACCGCAGCGAACGTCGAGGCCCGCACCCGGATGGCCTTCGACCCCCGCGGCGACCTCACCTACGAAACCCTCGACCTGCCCGCCAACTCGGCCGCCGGCGGCGTCTCGTCGTATGGCTATGACCCAGCGGACAGGTTGACGCAGTGGGCCCGCACTGACGCCCCCGAGGTGTTGTTGGTGGTCGGCAACGCGTCGAGCCCTGACAGCTCCGACGACGACCTGCAGGCACGTCTCGAGGAGTCCTTCGCGGCGAACGTGACGGTGCGCGACGACAACTCGTCACAGACGATCGCGGGTTACGACCTCGTCGTGGTCGCCACCTCTGTCCTCGAAGCCGACCTCGGCACCAAATACGGCAAGAACGCCGACATCGCGGTCGTGAACCTGGCGGGGCACACCTGGGACGAACACGAACTCACCGACACCCAGGCCACCTACTCCGCCGCAGAACGCGAAGTCATCGTCGCCGACGCCGCCCACCCCCTCGCCGCGTCGCTCGTCGGCGCCGAAGACGCCACCACGACGGTCCGTGCGATGCAACACGCCGCCCTCACCGACCTCGGATCCGGCGCCAAAGTCGCGATCCACCACGACCCCGCCAACAGCGAAGCCCTCGCGTTCACCTACGACACCGGCAAGAAGCTCGCCGACAACTCGAACGCCCCCGCCAGGCGGGCAGCGGTCGGCTACGGACGGTTCCTCGGCGACTACGCGATCGACCTGTTGAGCGACGCCGGCTGGCGGCTCTTCGACAACGCGGTCGCCTGGGCCCTCGCCGACCCCGACACCGCCGACATCACCACCTACGCCTACGATGACGTCGGCAACCGCACCTCCGTCACGCTCCCGGACACGACCGTGGAAACGTTCACCTACGACCAACGCAACCGGGTCCTGTCCGATCCTGACGGTGACTACACCTGGACCGCCCGCGGGACCCTGTTGGAGTTCGACGACGGAGTCGACCAGACCGTCTACGCCTACAACGGCCTCGGCGAACTCGCCACCGTCCAAACCCCCACCGCGACCGTCAACTACACCTACGACGGGCTCGGACGCCTCGCGGAACGAAACGGCGCCTCAGCCGAATTCGAATTCGCCGGCTTCGACGCCGACCCGACCTATGACGGCGACAGTAGGTACAGCCGCCTGCCCGGAGGGACGCTGTTCGCGGTCGATGACGGCACCGACGCCAACCTTGCAGTGTTGAACCGTCACGGCGACCTCCAACATCTCACCGACCCCGCCAACGGCAACCCCGACGCAACACAGATCACCGACCCGTGGGGCACACCAGTCACATCCACCGGCACCAACCCCGACATCGGCTACCAAGGCGACTACACCGACCCCGAAACCGGCCTCGTCAACATGGGCGCCCGCTGGTATGACCCCGACACCGGCACCTTCACCAGCCGCGACACCTACTCCGGCGACACCGGCTCGCCCAAGACCACGAACCGGTACCTCTACGGCAACGCCAACCCCAACAAACACTGGGACCCCACCGGCATGGCAGCTCAGCCGATGGAACAGTGCCTCGCCAACGGCGGGACATTCGACCTGTGTGAATCCAACGACAAGCAGTTCCGCGACAAACTCGACAGGTGTTCTGCCAACGACTTCGCATCCTGCCACTCGCTATGTACGGCCGGGTTGAGCTCAAGCGCATGCGCAAAGCGTGACTACCTCGCCAACGTCACCGGGATAGCTGCCGCGTCGCCGGCGAAGGGACCCGGCTGGGCAACTGAGGAGCTCGGCAAACTCGAAGACCCGCTGCCGAAAGGCACGGTTGACACCCGCGACGCGGCCCCCGACACGAGCCCACCAGAAACAGCAGCCCCGAAGCCAGCGACGACGCAAAGCGGCGCCGGTCTCACGTCGGCCCAGATAGCGAGCGAAGCTTACGCCGAATGCAAGCGGATCTCAGATCTTGGGGCGCAAGCCAAGTGCATCCAGGACACAGACCGGCTACTCAATCCCACCCAAGCCGCAGCCAAAGACATCGTCAGCACTCTGGTCGGTCTCATCAACGTGATCCGCCTGGACACTGCACGGCAGGCCAGCGAATACGGTGGTGCCGTCACGAATGACCTACTTGCCGACTGGTACGATGGCAACGTCTCCGCTAACGACGTAAACGCCGCCTGCAACAACAACCTCTACGGCGCCGACTTCCAAAACCTCGCATGCGACCTCCAAGGAACGGGCGACTGGAAATCACTCCAGACCAAGTGCAGCGGAAGCTGGACATGCAACGTGGACAGCGTCGGTGAAGTCGCTGGTTATGTTGGACTCACAGCAGCCGTCGCTGGAATAGCCGCTTGTCTTGTAGTAACAGCTGGTACTTGCGCAGCTGTCGTGGGTCCGGCAGTCCTATACACTAGCCTTGGTGCTGGTGCCGTGCAGGTCGCCGAGGGGATACGAACCGACGACGAAAGCCTCGTGTTTCAGGGTACTGTGGGGCTTGCGTCCGTCGGCCTTGGTGGCCTCGGTACTCAAGCCTTGACGCGGACGTTCTTTGCCGAGCTCGGCCCTGAGGCGACGAAAATGGCGCTTCCTACATACCTTGGAACCCTAACGACCGGATTAGGATTCTCATTTGGGCAACTAGTGGTCCGTCGCGGAATTGGTCTGGTGGGTCAGGGCGGCGCGGCCTCGTCGGACTTTGGTGATGATGTCGTTGGCCGGCTTGGTCCACACGAACGGTCGCGGGTCCTCGTTCCAGTGTGAGGTCCACTCGTCGATCGC